>CATITK010000019.1 GCA_949545755.1 Polaribacter sejongensis
AAGTGTTGTTGCCGTCATTTTAAAATCTTTGTTCATACTCATAAAATTGACTGCAAAAATACATTTTATTAATAGCTTTTATAGTAATTAAGTTTTTCATTTTTTGAAACCTAAGATTTAGTTACTTTTACAAATTCAAATTTCATAACGAGCAAGAGACAATTTAAAGCCAATAGAATTGAAAGCAATTCTAATACTAAATATCATTGATCGCAATTTTTAAAAATGAAAACAAAAGATTGGTTTACAGATTGGTTTAATACTCCGTATTATCATATTCTATATAAAGAAAGAAATGATGATGAAGCACAGTTGTTTATGAAAAAGATGACTTCTTTTTTAAATTTGCCAAAAACAGCTCACATTCTAGATTTACCTTGTGGAAAAGGGCGTCATGCTGTTTTTTTAAACTCTTTAGGCTATAAAGTTACCGGTAGTGATTTGGCTGAAAACAGTATTTTAGCTGCGAAAGTATTTGAAAACAACACCTTAACCTTTTCGGTACATGACATGCGTCAACCTCTGAATAATAAATATGACGCTGTATTTAATTTGTTTACTAGCTTTGGTTATTTTGAAGACGACAAAGAAGATATTGGTATTTTAGAAAATATGAAACGAGGATTAAATAAAGATGGTTTTTTTGTTTTCGACTTTTTAAATGCTAAAAAAGTAAAACTAAATCTAGTAGCTACTGAAACAAAAACAGTAGATCGGATTACTTTTAACATCAAAAGAGAAATTAAAAATGGGTTTATCTTTAAGCATATTTCTTTTTCTGTTGACGGTAAAAACCATGCTTATACAGAAAGAGTAAAATATTTAGATCTTGATAAAATGACGAGTTTCTTTGAAAAAGTTGGTTTTACCATTACAAATGTTTTTGGAAATTATCATTTAAACACCTATGAAGATAAAACTTCTGATCGGTTAATTATTATTGCAAAATGAGTTACATTTTTTTAATAGCGGCTGTTTTTATTGGCGCTCTATTGGTTTTTGTCATAAAACCTAGTACTAAATTCGTCCGTTTACTACTCGCTTTTAGTGGCGCTTATTTGTTATCCGTAACTATTTTACATTTAGTACCTGAAGTATATTATGAAACAACAGATCCTAAAAAAATAGGAATCATTATTTTAGTAGGAATCATTATCCAATCTGTTCTAGAATCTTTTTCTAAAGGAGCAGAACATGGACACATACATATTCATTCTGATGGAAAAGAGTTTCCAATGCTACTATTTGTGAGTTTGTGTTTGCATGCTTTTTCTGAAGGATTGCCAATACACAATACTGGTGACAATTTATTATGGGCAATTGTGGTTCATAAAATTCCGATTGCTGTTGTTTTAACTACTTTTTTAATTCAGACCAAATACTCTAAAAAAATAATTTTTATTTTCTTAATTTCTTTTGCATTAATGAGTCCTTTTGGAGTCTTATTAGGTGATGAAATTCCGTTTTTCACAACCTATGCAATGGAAATCACAGCTTTAATTATTGGTGTGTTCCTACATATTTCAACGATAATTCTTTTTGAAGGTTCTGAAAATCATAAATTTAACTTAAGTAAATTTATTGCAATACTTTTAGGAGTACTGCTTACTATTTTCACTTTGTAGTTTTGCACTTGTATTAAAGAGAGAAAGATTGTTTCTTTTAGCAATAAAAATGAGGATTAAGTTGACTTCTAAAAATGTTTAAATTAAATAGTCCACAAAAAAAAAGAAGCAAATTAATTTCACCTCTTTTTTTACGTGCTTATTTTTTTACTAATTTGCTACTTCATTTATAAATTTAATTCGCATTAAACGCAATTCTTCTTCATCATAATCTCCATCAAACTCCTCTAAAGCTAGCTCAATATCGTCTGATTCTGCATCCATAAAGTAGTCATAAATTTCTTCTTGTTGGTCTTCGTCTAATAAATCATCTAAAGAATAGTTGATATTTAGTTTTGTGCCTGAGAAAATAACAGTTTCCATTTCTTTAATTAAGCTACTCATTTCTAATCCTTTGGATTTAGCAATGTCAATTAAAGGTAATTTTTTATCTGTATTCTGAATTATAAATAGCTTTAATCCAGAATTTATACCTGTACTTTTTACAATTAAATCATCGGGTCTTAGAATGTCATTTTCTGCGACATAATCAGAAATTAACTTCGTAAATTCCTTTCCAAACTTCCTTGCTTTTCCTTCTCCCACTCCATGTACCGTCGAAAGTTCTACTAATGTTATAGGGTATTTCAATGCCATATCATCTAATGATGGGTCCTGAAAAACAGCAAAAGGAGGAACCCCATGTTTGGATGCAACACTTTTACGTAAATCTCTTAATATTTTTACAAGTTTTTCATCAGCAACTCCCCCGGAAGATTTAGAATTTGTTATGATAGAATTATCATCCCCTTCATCGTAAGAATGATCTTCTGTCATCATAAAAGAAGTCGGCTTAAGGAGATACTTACCTCCTTTTTCTGTCAATTTAACAACTCCATATTGTTCAATTTCTTTTTTTATGAGGTTGACTACTAAAATCTGCCTTATCAATGCCATCCAGTAAAGAGAAGATTTTTCTTTTCCACTGCCAAAAAAAGGTTGTAAATGTGTTTTGTGAGACGTTAGTAATGCATTCTCTTTTCCTACAATCGTATTCACAATTTCTTTTGCTTTATACTTTTGCAAGGTGTCTTTTATCACATTTAATAAGAGTTTTACATCTTCTTTAGCTTCGTGTTTTTTCTTAGGATTTCTAGAATTATCATCCATATCTGCTCCATCTCCAGTTTCAGCGTCAAATTCTTCGCCAAAATAATGCAACAAATATTTTCGTCTGTTCATCGAAGTTTCAGCATAACCAACAACTTCTTGTAATAGTGCATGACCAATTTCTTGTTCTGCTACCGGCTTGCTCGCCATAAACTTCTCTAACTTCTCGATATCTTTATAGGCATAAAAAGCCAAACAATAACCTTCTCCATCATCACGTCCTGCTCTCCCTGTTTCTTGATAATAACTTTCTAAACTTTTTGGAATATCATGATGAATTACAAAACGAACATCTGGTTTGTCGATTCCCATTCCAAAAGCAATCGTAGCAACCACTACATCGCAATTTTCCATTAAAAACATATCCTGATGTTTTACCCGAGTTTTTGCATCTAAACCTGCATGATAAGGAACCGCTTTAATTCCATTTACTTGTAAAACCTGAGCAACTTGTTCAACTTTTTTACGGCTCAGACAGTAAATAATTCCAGACTTACCCATTCTTTGTTTTACAAAACGAATAATATCTTTTTCTACTTCACCTGTTTTAGGTCTTACTTCGTAAAATAAATTAGGTCTATTAAAAGAGGCTTTAAACCTATTGGCCTCTGGAATTCCAAGAGTCTTTAAAATATCTTCCTGTACTTTTTCTGTGGCTGTAGCTGTCAAACAAATAACAGGTACATTATCTATCGCCTTAATAATGTGTTTTAAATTTCTGTACTCGGGTCTAAAATCGTGACCCCATTCAGAAATACAATGCGCTTCATCAATAGCCACAAAAGAAATTTTCTGGGTCCTTAAAAAAGCAACATACTCCTCTTTTATCAAAGATTCTGGTGCTACATACAAGAGTTTTGTAATCCCACTATTAATATCTTCTTTAACTTGATTTATTTCTGTCTTATTTAAAGAAGAATTCAATACGTGAGCAACTCCATTATGTTCAGAAATACCTCTAATTGCATCTACTTGGTTTTTCATCAAAGCAATTAACGGAGAAACCACAATTGCAGTTCCTTCTGCCATCAAAGCAGGCAATTGATAACAGAGAGACTTCCCTCCACCGGTGGGCATTATTACAAAAGTATTGTTATTGGCAACAATACTATTAATTACTTGCTCTTGCAATCCTTTAAATTTAGTGAAACCAAAGAATTTTTTAAGGGGAGTATATAAATTCATTTAAGTAAATATTCGTTTTAATTTTTATTATCAGCTCACAAACCTTCTATTAAATTTGCTCTAACTATTATTTGTAGTAAATTTGCTTGTTTCTTAATCCAAGATATAACTTTTTTTTATTCTGATAAAATACCAAACTATTGAAAAAGATAACCACAATTATAAATACCGCAAAAGAAACTATTTTAACAGAAAGTAATGCTATTGCTAATTTAGCTAAATTAATTGATGTTAGCTTTGAAGAAGCGGTTAAATTTATTTTTAATTCTAATGGAA
>CATITK010000020.1 GCA_949545755.1 Polaribacter sejongensis
CCATCATATATATGATGTTGAATATAATTGTAAATTTTAGGGATAGAATGGTAAAATACATTTTCTAAGTACCAAATTAAACTCACAGCTTCATCAAAAGGTGTTGGCTTTTCTTTTTTATAGAAAGGCGTTTTTCCTAATTGAGACAATAACTTTCTGATCAATAATAAATCATCATTTTGGATTGCCTTATCTAGATCTGTAATGATCCCTAAAACAGACCCAGGGTAAAACTGAGTTGGGTGGGCAGTTAATACAATACGAACTTTAAAATCTTCTAAATGCGCCTTTAACTCATCTTTTTTATTACTAAGAAATGCAGCTTCTTTAGAGTTTCTAAGTGTTCCAAGTCCGTCCATATTATTCACGACTGGGTATGCAGCATCTTCAATAGCATCAAACAAAACCACTTGGCGTTCTATAAATTGAATAAAACGAAAAAGCAAATCTGTTTTTTCTTTTTCAGTAGGCTCTTCTTGATATTTTTTAAAGAAATGATTTATGATTTGAGTAGGGTCTTTTTCTAAATTAAACCCTTTTTTACAAACTTTATGTAATAGGGGTAATAAAACTCCTGTATCATCTATCGTATCAAAAGGAAGCGTTGTGAAAATACTGTTATAAATTTGGTATTTAGACAGTACATTTTCACTAAATCTTTCTAGTTTGGGTAAGTTTTTCATTTGTTATACTTTTTAGAGATTTTAAAATTACGAATAATTTAAAATATAAAACCTTAATTATTCTTAATAATAAATTGTTTTTTTAGGAATACAACATAAATAACTGATTATTTTGCCAAATAACCATTTTCTGTTGTATTCTTTAAATTTACTATCCTAAAAGACTTATTTTAAAAGTTGTTGATGTTTGTTTTGTTATTTTAAAACGATTGTCTTGTCGATGACCAACAATCCACAGAACGTGATTGTTATTATTGCAAAGAATCCAAGTATTTTGTTTTTCTAAAAGGGAGAATTTCTCATCTTTAAAGTATTTGCTTACTTTCTTTTTCCCCTTCATTCCTGTGGGATAGAAAAAATCCCCATTCTCCCATTTTCTTAGTTTTAAAGGAAAAATTAAGAGTTGTTTATCAATGTAAATAGTTTGCTTATTTTCAGTTGATTTTTCTTTTATATCTTCAAATTGTAATTGGATCGGTTTGGTAATTTCTGTTTGATTTTTGTCAATAAAAAATACATTTTCAAATACCGGAGATGGCTCTTTTTTAAATAATAACAAAAACGTTCTGTCCTTTAATAAAACATGTGTTTTGGAAAATACTTGTTTACCAGACTGTGCAGAAAGTAAGTTGTAAACATCATTCCATTCTGTAAAATTATATCTTTTCAAAAATTGATATAAATACGCTTTTGGGTTGGAAAATGCTGCTATTTTTTCAATACAAATTTTAAGAACTTTTTCTTCAATAATTAGAATTTCTGGTGTGACTTTTTCAATGCGATCTTCAATTATTTGTTGGCTTTCTTTTAAATGCGCTGTTGTTTTGGCAAAGGTTTCTAACAAACTAGGATTTATTTCCTTTAAAATGGGAAGCACTTGATGTCTTATTTTATTTCTAATATATTTTGTTGAAGCATTGCTTTTGTCTTCCCTCCAATCAATATGGTTTTCTTTTACAAAAGTGAAAATATCATTACGAGAAAATTTTAAAAGAGGACGTACAATATTTCCGTTGATCTCAGGAATCCCTGTCAAGCCCTCTAATCCAGTACCACGCGTTAAATTAATTAGAAAAGTTTCTATATGATCATCTGCATGATGTGCCGTTAAAATATTATCAAAAGAATGTTGTTCTGCTAATTTTTGAAACCAGCTATAACGCAATTCTCTTGCGGCAATTTGTGTAGATTGGTTGTTTTCTTTTGAAAATTGGGTAGTATTAAATTGCTTTGTAAATACAGGTACTTTTAATTCTTTTCCTAATTTTATGACAAAGACTTCATCTAAATCACTTTCTTTTCCACGCAAGTTAAAGTTGCAATGTGCTAAAGAAATATTAAAATTTAAAGCTGATAAAAGATGGGTTAAAACCACAGAATCAACACCACCAGAGATGGCAATTAAAAGTTTTTTATCCTTTAAAAAAGAAAAATTAGTATTGATGTGATTTAAGAATTTCTGCAGCATTATACTTCAAAAATACATAAATTAAACGTGTTTTTTTAACCAAACACGAATCTCTTTTCTGATAGCAACTTCTGGTTTTGCTAACGGAATGGTTTTACCAAATTGTTTGCTTCTGTTAAATTTAGCGAAAGTAACTTTTAGTTGTTTCCATTCTTTAGGATACAATTTTAAAAACTGGTTAAACATATTCTGTTCGGTTGGTTTTTCAGCTAAACTGGCGAACGCTTTTTTGAAAAGTGCTTCTTGATTTAAAATCATACTATAAAAATTATCACTATTTTTTATTGTTTTATAAAAGTAAAAGTTACTCGATTTGTTCTCATTCTAATAATGATTTGTTAAAAAAAATCCTTTTAATAATATTATTTAGAATTTAATAAAACATACTTCATTGCTTTTGCTTTTAGCAAACATTCTTCATATTCTTTTTCTACAATAGATTTTGCTGTAATGGCACTTCCTACTGAGTAGGATACATATTTTTTTGTCTCATTATACAAGATACTTCTAATGATAACATTAAAATCAAAATCATTTTCTGGTGTAAAATAACCCACAGTACCAGAATACAAACCGCGTTTCGTTTCTTCTAAATCCTCAATTATTTTCATTGCAGAAATTTTTGGTGCTCCCGTCATGCTTCCCATTGGGAAACTATCTTTGAGAACATCTACTGCATGTGTAGTTTCTTCAATTTCAGAAACGACTGTTGAAATTAATTGGTGCACTTGCTTAAAGGAATATACTTTGCATAATTCTTCTACTTTTACACTTCCTTTTTTAGCAGTTTTAGACAAATCATTTCGAACCAAATCGACAATCATCACATTTTCTGCTCGTTCTTTTTCATTTCTCATTAAATCTGATGCTAATTTTGCGTCATCAAGTTCACTTACTAATCTTTTTGCAGTTCCTTTTATGGGTTGAGAAATGATATGTAGTCCTTCTTTTTTAAGATACCTTTCTGGTGAAGCGCACAAAGCATATTTATCCTCTAATTTTAAAAAAGAGGCAAACGGAGGCTCAGAAATTTGGTTGAGGTGTTTGTATACTTCAACAGGATGTATCGTTGCATTTTCAGCATAAAATTCCTGACAAAAATTTGCTTCGTAAATATTTCCTTCTTTAATATGTTCTAAAAAGCGTGATGCTTTAGCGTGGTATTCATCTTTATGAATTCTGAGTTTTATTTTAAGTTCGCTTTTAGGAACTTGACTTGTTGGTGACTTGAATTTTCGGATTTCTTCAAAGTCGTCTTTAATCTCATCATCAACCATTTTCAAATAGTGAAACGCGATGGAATTCCCTTTGATGAAAAAAAGTTTTTTAGGCTGAAAGAAGTACAAATCTGCAAAATTTAAACCATCAAAATTAGTGGATGAAAGTTCTTCTACATCATTTTTAACATCGTAGGTAATGTACCCAAAAATATAATCTTTGGTAATGCTTTGGTATTCTTTTAGTTTCTCAAAAGCATTGTAATAATCTGTATGAATTGAAGTAAAATCATCCGCTGCCAACACTCCATCAAAAGTAGAATACTTTTGATGGTCGTTGTTCGAATCTAGCCAAAGAACAGTTTCAAATTGCTGTGCCCAAGACAATAAATTGTGTTTGAATTCAATAATGTTTTCAACTGAAAAAGTTTCAATAGTTCTTTGCATATTTGTCGCAAAAATACAAATCTTATCGTTTAGAAAGCGGAATTTTTAAACTGATTCCTGTTTGTATATCTGGTGAGTTGTTCAATGCCAAATCTTGCTTAATATAGAGTGTAAAAGAATTTTTATACAAATTAAGCTTTTACAGTTTTTCCTTTTTGTTTAGCAACTTCATTTCTTTCAATTGTATGTTCAGGGCGTGTCCATTTTGGTTTCTCTCCTAATGCTTCAAATTTAGAATCTTTTGCTTCAACTGTCTGAGGTTGTACTTTTTTAGTAAATGGTTTCTGAGGATTTAACCCTAACAATTCAAACATTTTCATGTCTTCGTTTACATCAGGATTTGGAGTTGTTAATAATTTGTCTCCAGCAAAAATAGAATTTGCTCCTGCAAAGAAACACATTGCTTGTCCTTCTCTACTCATTTGCGTTCTTCCTGCAGACAAACGAACTTGCGTTTCTGGTAATACAATTCGGGTTGTAGCAACCATTCGAATCATATCCCAAGTTTTAACAGGTTTTTCATCCTCCAAAGGAGTTCCTTCAACGGCAACTAACGCATTTATTGGCGTCGATTCTGGCTGTGGATTTAAGGTTGATAAAGCCACTAACATTCCGGCTCTATCTGCTGCAGATTCTCCCATTCCAATAATTCCACCAGAACAAACAGTAACATTTGTTTTTCTGACATTATCAATAGTATCTAATCGATCTTGATAACCACGAGTTGAAATTACTTTTTTATAGTATTCTTCTGAGGAATCTAAATTATGATTATACGCATACAAGCCTGCTTCTGCTAAACGTTGTGCTTGATTTTCAGTAACCATTCCTAAGGTACAGCAAACTTCCATCTCTAATTTATTGATGCTTCTAACCATATCCAGCACTTGGTCAAATTCTGGTCCGTCTTTTACATTTCTCCAAGCAGCTCCCATACAAACTCTTGAACTTCCACTTTCTTTTGCTCTTAATGCTTGTGCTTTTACTTGGTTTACAGACATCAAATCATTCCCTTCAACATTTGTGTGGTATCTTGCTGCTTGCGGACAATAACCACAATCTTCTGAACAGCCACCCGTTTTTATTGATAGCAAAGTAGACACTTGTACAACATTAGGGTCGTGCTGTTTTCTATGGATTGTTGCTGCATCATACAACAACTCCATTAGGGGTCTGTTATAGATGTCCAATACTTCTTCTTTCGTCCAATTGTGTCTTACCTCGCTCATAAATATGGGTTGTTTAATGGTTCAAAAATAAGGATAATGAATTGTAATTTACGCATTATTTGTCAATAAAATAGAAACTGCATTTCCGCCAAATCCAACAGCATTTACCAAGATTTTTTGAAGCTGTTTTGGTTTTTGTTGATTTTTTGAAAAAGGGACTGCAATTACTTTTTGATAGCGTAATTGTAATAATGCCAATTCTAGACTTAACATTCCTGAAGTTCCAAAAGTATGTCCAAGTTTCCACTTGTTAGTAGTTAGAAAAGGTCTTTTATTACAAAAAACTTTTTCAATTGCATTTACTTCTGAAAGATCTCCTTTTATTGTTCCAGGTGCGTGCATCACAATGACATCAACTTCATCAGGTTTCATCTCCCCTAAAGCCATTTTCATTGACTTTTGGAAGCATATTGCATCAGTAGAAATTGACGTGTTGTGTTTTAAAACTTCTGTGGCAAAACCTACTCCAGAAATAGTTGCCAATGCATTTTTTACAATTCCTTTTTCTAAACAAATTGCGGCGGCTCCTTCCCCTAAAACCATCGTGTTTTGCTTTTTTTCTAAATCGAAAGAACGGCAGGGGAAATATTCTTTTGTCTTTTTATGAGATTCTGAAACAGGTTCAGAATGATGCTTCGCATACACTTTTAAAGCTTGCATTTGTGCTATTGTAAAATCAGTTAAGGCAGCTTCACTTCCGCCAACTAAAAATTTGTTTGACATTCCAGAATTGATCCAAGCAACTCCATTTAATAAGGAATGTAATGCTGTAGAGCAGGTTATTGAATGCGATATTTCTGGTCCAGAAGTATGTAAATCGTGTGCAACCCAAGAAGAAATATTTCCTAAAGTGGTGGTTGGAGAACTTAAGGTTGATGATTTCTGAGTTGCTAAAAATTCTTTGTGATATTTTTCAAAAAGGGAGGTTGCTCCTCTTGAGGATCCAAAATTAACGCCAAAGTTATCTTTGGATGTCCAATTTGCACTTTTTACCGCTTCTCTAGAAGCATAAATTGCAAACAAAACAGAGTCATCTAAGTTTTTATATTTTGAATCTGACCTTTTTAAATCTGCTATTATTTTTTGATTTTCTTCGGAAATTTGCCCAACAAAAACCTTCTTTCCATTCACGTCTTTTTCAGACAAAAAGTGTTCGTCGAACAAATAGTTTTGCCAAACTTCTTCTAGATTGCTTCCTAATGCAGAAATAGAGGCGACAGCTGTGATGGAAATAGGTTGCTTCATACATTGCAAAAATAGGAATTCTTCTTGTAAAGACCTCACAGGTTTTGAAAACCTGAAAGATCTTTTCTATACTAATTTTTGAGTTTGAAAAAAGAAAACCTTTATCTTGTCGAAAAAAGAGCATGGAAGAAATAAAACAAAAGAATTGGTTTCAAAAAAACTGGATGTGGGCAGTTCCAGTTGGAGGTTGTGGTTGTGGCTGTCTTTTAATTATTTTGTTTTTCATTTTTGGAGTAGGTGCCACACTTTTTGGGTTTTCTAAAATGTTTGATGATGCCATTCCTGTAAAATATGCAACAGAATTGGCTTTTAAGAATTCAAAAGTTATTGAAAATATAGGCGATTCAATAGAAAAAGAGGGCATTCCTTCTGGCATTATTTCTTTAGCAGATGCTGATGGCGAAATTGATTTTTCTATTTCGATAAAGGGTACTAAAGGAGCAGCAACGATTATTGTGAAAGGGATAAAAGTGAAAGGAGAATGGGTGTACGAAGATTTATATGTTTTGATAAAAGAAAGTCAAGAACAAATTAATTTATTAGAAGAAGTTGTTGAAAGTTTTTAAAACGGAACGCCTTAAACAATCTCTAAAGATTCCTCAATAATTTTATATACTTTTTCTAACTGATTTTTAGTGATTACATACGGAACTTGAATGTAAATGGTGTTTCCTAATGGACGTAAAAAAACACCTCTTTCCATAAAAAACTGAAGTAATTTGTCTCTCAAATTACCATAACGCTCCATTTTCATCTCTAAATCTAAGGCAAAAATTACCCCCAGAGAACGCGCCGTTTTTACTTTTGGATGTTTTGCAATGTATTCTTGAAATTGTTTGTGTGATGCTGAAATTGTTTTTATATTTTGTTGAATTTCATCGGTTTGCAATAATTCTATAGCGGCGTTTGCTGCTGCACAGGCAATTGGATTTGCAGAATAGGTATGGCAATGAAAAAAACCTTTTGCCATTTTATTACTTAAAAATGCAGTGTAAATTTTTTCGGTACAAGAGGTAATTGCCATCGGCACCAAACCAGCTGTTAAGGCTTTGCTTAAGCAAATAATGTCGGGTTTTGTCGTCATAAAATCAGAGGCAAAATTGCTTCCTGTTTTTCCAAAACCGGTCATTACTTCATCTGCAATTGTTAAAATATTCTTAGTTTTAAAAAATTTTAAAATGGTATTTAATCCGTTTGCATCGTGAATTTTCATTCCTGCTGCTCCTTGAATAATGGGTTCGTAAATAAAACCAGCGATTTTATTTTCTGAAGTTATTTTTTCTAACTGCGCTAAAATTGCTTCGTGATTTTGTCCATTTGGTGTAGGAATACGCTTTACGTCCATCAAAAAGTCTTCAAAAGGACCGTTATAAACTGACAAACCAGAAACAGCCATTGCACCAAAAGTATCGCCATGAAATCCGTTTTCGAAAGCAATAAAAGTGTTGCGTTTTTCTTCTAAATTAAAATAGTATTGCAATGCCATTTTAATTCCTGCCTCTACAGCAGTTGATCCATTGTCGTTAAAGAAAATTCTATTTTGATTGTTAGGCAAAATTTTAATCAACCCTTCAGAGAGTTTTATGGCGGGTTCGTGCGTAAAATCGCTAAACATTATTTGATCTAAAGTTTGCATTTGTTTGTACACACGACTTGTGATATACTCGTTGCAGTGCCCAAACATACAGGTATACCAAGAAGAAACAGCATCTATATATTCATTGCCTTTTTCGTCTGTTAAAATGCAGGCTTTTGCCTTTGTAATTGCCAAACTTTCTGGGTGTGTTTGGTGCTGTTTTAATGGATGCCAAAGGTGTTTTTTATCTCTTTCTTGTAATGTCATAATTATTTTTTGCGTCACTCCGAACTTGTTTCGGAATTTCATCTTATAGGTAGTTTAAAGTTTTAAAGTAGGGTTTAACTTCCTAGTTAAGTTTAATTTCCATTCTTTATGCCAACTTCAAAAATAAATTAAATCTTTTAAATCATACTTTTTTTGAAGATAGAAACAGTTCCATCATAATTTTTGTCACTACTTCACAATCAAAACCTCATTAATGTTCGTGGTAAATTTAGGTGATAATCGTTCTTGACGCATTTTCCAAGTTCTTTTTAAATCTTGATTTCCCAACTTAATTTTGTCTGCTTTAAATTTTTTATTCAACCCATCAATTGCAGACATTAATGGTTTGTGTTTTGGGTTTTCGTGCGAAAACAAGTTCAACTGAAAATTATCATTTGCCACCAATCCAGTAAGGATAACACCTGCTCTTTTGTATTTAATTCCTGTTTTAAAAATGCTTTTTACAGCTGCTACAGCGGCGTTTGTAATCACTAATGTTGAGGCTGTTGGACATGAAAAAACAACGGTTTTACTTTCTCGATGTTGTTGCGAATCTTTTTTATATCGGTCACTAGAAAGCTGGACGATTAGCATGTGACAATTCGATTCTTGTACTCGTAATTTTTCTGCACAATTTGCCGCAAAAGTTGAGATTCGTTCCTTTATATTGTCGATGTCTGAATAGGTGTACTCAAAACTTCTAGTCGTTGCAATCATCTTTTTAGAGGATACCTCTTCCAGTGGAATTTTAGAAATTCCTTGTAAATCTTTTTGCAATCGCCAAACTACAATAGATAAATTCTTTAGAACCCAATCACTTGGAATTTGTGTAAAGTCATAGGCGGTTATACAACCTTTGTCTTCTAGTCGTTTTTTTAATTGTTTTCCAATACCCCAAACATTGCCAATCTTTGTCCATTTTAAGGCTTTTATTCTTTTTTCTTCGGAGTCTATAATGCAAATTCCTTTTGACTGTTTTAGATTAGAACGTGCAATTTTATTGGCAACTTTCGTCAATGCTTTTGTTGGTGCAACGCCAACGCAAGTTGGTATGCCTGTCCATTTTAAAACCCTGCTTCTAATTTTTGTGGCATATGCTTCTAAATTATAATTTTCGAAACCTTTTAATTCCAAAAAAGATTCATCGATAGAATAGACCTCTACATCTGGAGAAAAATCTGCTAAAATATTCATGACTCTTGTACTCATATCTCCATACAAAGGATAATTAGAAGACAGTACCGTAATGTTTTTTTCTTTACAAAACTGTTCCCATTTAAAAATTGGCGCGCCAAAAGGGAGTTGTAATTTTTTGGCTTCATCGCTCATAGAGATAACGCAACCATCATTATTGCTTAAAATAGCAACCGGTTTATTTTGTAAATTCGGATTAAAAACCCGTTCACAAGAAGCGTAAAAATTATTACAATCTATGAGTGCAAACATCCTGTAAAGGTACCAAAATTTGTCTATTTTTGTATTGATGAATTTGCCAAAGAAGTTAACAATTAAATTAAAATCTCGTAAAGAAACGAATTGTTTACGAAGTTTAAAAGCACCTGCTAGTTTGGTTGATTTTTCTTCTAATGATTATTTAGGTTTTGCAAAGTCTGAAGAAATATTTGATAAAGCACATCAACTTTTGGTGGATAGAAACATCAAACAAAATGGAGCAACAGGAAGCCGACTGCTTTCTGGGAACCATCTTTTGTATACAGAAGTGGAAGCTTTGTTAAGTGATTTTCATCAAACGCAATCTGCTACTATTTTTAATTCTGGTTACGATGCGAATATTGGATTTTTTTCTGCGGTTCCACAACGTGGAGACGTTATTTTATATGACGAATTTATTCACGCTTCTATACGCGATGGTATTCAACTAAGCAATGCCAAATCTTTTAAGTTTAAACACAACAGTCTAACTAATTTAGATGAGATACTGAAACGAGTTCAGTATGACAACTCGGATGTCTACGTTGTTACAGAAGCTGTTTTTTCTATGGATGGTGATTCCCCAGATTTACTTCAATTTTCAAAAATCTGTCAAAAAAACAAGGCTTTTTTAATTGTTGATGAAGCACATGCTGTGGGTGTTTTTGGGAAAAATGGTGTTGGAATTGTACAAGAACTCGACTTACAACATCACGTTTTTGCAAGAATTATTACCTTCGGAAAAGGTTTAGGTTGCCA
>CATITK010000021.1 GCA_949545755.1 Polaribacter sejongensis
AGAAACATTGTTCCCAACCATTGCTTTTTTTCCTGTTAATTCACAAACTCTAGACATCTTTTCGACAGTATTTTTAGTGTTATCTCTAAACGAGGTGCAAATCTACAAATAAATCTTACTCTGAACAAAACAATTCATGAATTTTTAAAGAATTTCTTTCTGTATAATTTCAAGTGATTTACTCACTGTCTTATTAATCACTTTTTCCCGTGGTTGTCCAAAATTAAATTCTTGTACGATCTCTTTATCATCTGACACAAAAGCAATGTAAACCAAACCCACGCTTTTATCATTAAAATCTTTGGTTGGGCCAGCGTTTCCTGTTACGGAAATTGCATAATTTGTTTGTAATTTCTCTCTGATTCCTCTTGCCATTTCTAAAGCAACTTCTTTACTAACTAGTGTCTTATTTTTAATTGTTTTAGGAGATACATTTAACAAATTAATTTTTGTTTCTGCTGAATAAGCAACAATACTTCCCTTAAAATAAGCCGAAGCGCCAGCAATTGAAACAATAGTTGCTGCTATCTTACCTCCAGTTAAGCTTTCTGCCGTAGCAATTGTGTGGTTCTTTTTCTTCAACAACGCTCCTACTCTTTTTTCTAATGAGCTATCATCATCTAAACCCGTAATAATTTCTGGTATTCGTTGGTAAATTTCATCAACTTTTTTAGCTAATTTTTTTTCAAGAATCTCTTTGTTTTCTCCTTTGCCCGATAAGCGCAAACGAACTCTACCAAAAGAGGGCAAATAAGCTAGCTTTATATAATGTGGGAGGTTGTTTTCTATATCTTCAATTCTTTCTGCAATTGTACTTTCTCCCTGTCCATAGGTCATTATTGTTCTATGGATGATAAAAGGCAACTTAAATTGCTGTTGAATTCTTGGTAAAACTTGATGGGTAATCAAACCTTTCATTTCATAAGGAACACCTGGAAGTGATACAAATAAGGTCTCATTTTCATAAAACCACATTCCTGGTGCGGTACCAAAATCATTCATTAATAAGGTTGCTTTTGAAGGCAACTCCGCCTGAGTTCGTTGAATTTCCCTAAATGGATGATTGATTTTTTTAAATAATTTTTGAATGTGAGCAACCACTTCTGGGTATTCAATAGTAGCAGTATCATTAAAAAACTTTGCAATTGTTTTTTTAGTAATATCATCTTTTGTTGGACCTAAACCCCCTGTAATAATAATAATATCTACTCTTTCTTGTGCTTCTTTAAAAGCATTAAGAATGTGCTGTTCTTCATCTTGAATCGAAGTTATCTGATACACTGAAACTCCAATTTTATTCAATTGCTGACCAATCCATTGTGAATTTGTATCTACTATTTGACCTATCAAAATCTCGTCTCCTATCGTTATTATCTCTGCGTTCATTCTTTTTTGGTTACACCGTTGCCAAATATAAAAGCTCTTTTTTGTTTATCTCTTTTATTGACATTCTCTTTAATTATTTACAAAAACTAACAAATGAAACAAACCAAAAACAACAACTTATTGACTTCTATTATATTCTTCTACAAACTTGTGAAAATATTTGTCGATAAATCTAAACGACTTCTAACAGATTGTTTTGGTTCGATAGTCGAAAAAAAATAAAGTATCGCACGCAATTTTATTTCTTATTTCACTCTAATATTAAAAGCCTCTTCACCCTCTAAAACACCTTTTAAGATATCGTTTTCTAACACTTTTCCAACTCCTGCTGGAGTTCCTGTAAAAATGATATCGCCTTTTTTTAAGGTGAAATATTGAGAAACATATGAGATTAATTCGTCTGTTTTCCACAACATTGCATTTGTGTTTCCATCTTGAACAATTTCATTATTCTTATATAATTGAAATTTTA
The DNA here is from genome assembly GCA_949545755.1 of Polaribacter sejongensis. Classification (GTDB taxonomy): domain Bacteria; phylum Bacteroidota; class Bacteroidia; order Flavobacteriales; family Flavobacteriaceae; genus Polaribacter; species Polaribacter sejongensis_A. Next base: position 1,859 of record CATITK010000021.1, read on the forward strand.
AATTTCCTAAATCAAATTGCTCTTTTGGGTAAAACTGACCCACAACGGCACTTCCGTCAAAAGCTTTAGCTTTTTCCCAAGGCAATCCTTTTTCCTTGCATTTTGCTTGAACATCTCGTGCAGTAAAATCGATTCCTAATCCGATTTCATCATAATATTTATGCGCAAACTTTGTAGCGATGTGTTTCCCCACTTTATTAATTTTAACCAAAACCTCTACCTCGTAATGGACATCATTAGAAAATGGTGGAATAAAAAACGGGTTTTTTTTGGGTAAAATAGCGGAGTCTGGCTTCAGAAAAACGACAGGACTACTGGGTCTTTCATTGGCTAACTCTTCAATATGCTTTGCGTAATTGCGCCCAATACAGATTATTTTCATTTTCCCATCGTAATCTTCCTAAAGGGAAGAAACTCATACTTTTATTTATTACTTTTTTTACAACAGTTTTTTCCTTCTAGAGAAATTAAAAAGGGATTACTCCCCAGCTTCCGGAAAAACAATCGCTCTGTTTCCTGAAACGATAATTTGATTATTCAAATGATTTTTTACAGCACTAGCTAAGACCAATTTCTCTATGTCTGCTCCAATTCTTTTTAATGTTGTTGGAGTACTTTCATGGGTTACAGGTTTTACATCTTGTTCAATAATAGGACCTTCATCTAAATCTTCCGTAGCATAGTGAGCTGTTGCTCCGATAAGCTTCACACCTCTTTCATAGGCCTTTTTATAAGGATTAGCTCCTTGAAAAGCAGGTAAAAAAGAATGATGAATATTGATAATTCTCTCAGGATAATGATTGATAAAATCCGATGATAAAATTTGCATATACCTCGCCATAATTATCAAATCTATTTCATTTGAATCTAATAATTGGATCATTTGAGATTCTTGTTCCAACTTCGTTTCTTTTGTAACAGGCAAATAATGATAAGGGATGTTAAACATTTCTGCAATTGGTCTCAGCTTATCATGATTACTAATAATCATTTTCACATTACAATCTAGGCGTCCCTCTTTGGATCGCTCTAACAAATCGTACAAATTATGACTGGTATGGGAAACCATAATAGCAACATTTTGTTTTTTGTTTCCATAATTTACTGACCAGTTAAAACCCAAAGGCGTTGCCAATTCTAAGAAACTATTTTCTAATGCTGTTTTTGAAATATTGGTTCCTTCTGCATTTAAACGAACACGCATAAAATATGTGTTTTCAATGGAATTTACATATTGCTGACAACTTAAAATATTAAATCCTTTGTCATAAAAGAAACTAGTGATTTTTGCAACCAATCCTTTTTGATCTGGACATTTTATTAAAAAAGTAACTATTTGTGATTTCATTTGATATTATTCAAAAATTAAATAATTTAAAGATTGGAATCTAAGAGAGTTCAAACTAAAAACTAAACTATGGTATCCATTTTTTAGGAAAATTAGGCTTTCTTTTTTCAAGAAAAGCATCTCTTCCTTCTTTTGCTTCGTCCGTCATATAGGCCAAACGAGTTGCTTCACCAGCAAATACTTGCTGACCAACCATACCATCATCAGTTAAATTCATAGCAAACTTTAACATTTTTATAGACGTTGGACTTTTTTCTAAAATTTCTTGTGCCCATTCATAAGCCGTACTTTCTAACTCATCATGGGGAATTACTGCATTTACCATTCCCATATCATAAGCCTCTTGCGCAGAGTAATTTCTTCCTAAAAAGAAAATTTCTCTAGCTCTTTTCTGTCCCACCATTTTTGCAAGATATGCTGATCCATAGCCCCCATCAAAAGAAGTAACATCTGCATCCGTTTGCTTAAAAATAGCATGTTCTTTACTTGCTAAAGTTAAATCGCAAACTACGTGTAAACTATGACCTCCTCCAACAGCCCAGCCCGGAACTACAGCAATTACTGCTTTTGGCATGAACCGAATCAAACGCTGAACTTCTAAAATATTTAATCTATGATAGCCATCCTCACCAACATAACCTTGATGACCACGCGCTTTTTGATCTCCACCTGAACAAAAAGAATATACTCCGTCTTTGGTACTTGGTCCTTCTGCAGAAAGCAACACAACACCAATATTTACATCTTCGCCAGCATCATAGAAAGCATCATACAATTCTTTGGTTGTTTTTGGTCTAAAAGCATTTCTAATATTAGGTCTATTAAACGCTATTCTAGCAACTCCATTACATTTTTTGTATGTAATATCTTCAAATTCTTTAACAGTTTTCCACTCGGGTTGTATCATAATTTTGTATTTTAGACGTTCTGGTTGGAAGAACAAAATAAATTGGTTACAAAAATAAAAGATTCAAATTTATGATAAAGAAATCGTTCTCACTAATATTTCTGCTGTTTTGCCTTTCTGGGTTTTCACAAAAAATCATTGAAAAAAAATTTAAGTCAAAAATATTAGAATCAACTAGAAATCTAAAAATTTATTTACCACAAGGTTATGAAAAAGATAGTGTTAAAAATTACCCATTAACAGTCGTTTTTGATGCAGAATACTTGTTTGATGTCTATGTTGGTAATTCCGTTTTATTTGCTGCAAAAGACAAAGCTCCAAAACAAATTGTTGTTGGTATTTCTATGGAGAAAACGAGAAAAAAAGACACTTACTTCAATTTAGATAATGGCAGTTTAACTGCAAATAATACCGCTTTTTATCAATTTATTAGAGATGAAGTACTCTTTTATATGGAAAGTACTTACAGAACTTCTCCTTTTATTTCTTTGATTGGAGAAGGAACTTCTGCCAATTTAATTAGTCATTATTTGCAAGAATCAACACCTTATATCAATTCATACATATGTATTAATCCTACTTTTTCAAATTTTGCTGAACAACAGTTTCAATCTTATAATTTTTCTAAATTTAAAAAAGAAGACAATACTTTTTATTTTTACACAAATAATTCCACATCATTTTCAACAAAAAAACAAGCCAAAATAGGACAAGTACAAATACGTATGTCATCGCTTAAATTAAAGAATTTTAATGTCGTAAATGACACCATTTTTACAAACAGCAGTGTCTCTGCAATTAGTGAAGCAATTCCTAGAGCCATCAATAAAGTTTTTGGAATTTATGCAGCAATTTCTAGAGAAGAGTTTGATAAAAATATAAAAGACCTCTCTCCTATTGACGCAATTGCTTATTTAGAAAACAAGTATCTAGAAATTGATTTCCTTTTTGGAAGCAGCTTGAAAATCAGAGAACGAGATATTTATGCTGTAGAAAAATTAATTATTGAAAAAGAAAATGGAGATTATTTGCGCGAGTTTGGTAAAATGATTTTAGAACTATTCCCAACTTCTCATTTGGGTGATTATTATATAGGTAGATATTATGAAACTGGAAAACAGATCAAAAAAGCATTAAAGAATTACAGAAATGGATATGGAAAAATGGATCCTACTGACCCAAATGCGGATGCTTTTTATGAAAATATTTTAAGACTCAATAGCCAGTAATTAGTTGTTGATTATTAAAAATATAAAAATCTGAGACTAGAAGAAACTCACATGTTACTTCAACAATAGAATTCTATCTTGCTTAATATCAATTCTTTTTTGCTTATACAAATTTCCAATTGCTTTTTTAAATGCTTTTTTACTCATCTTCATATGAAAACGAATAGAATCTGGAGAACTTTTATCTGTGATTAAAATAAACCCTTCTCTACTATCTTTTAATTTAGCAAGCACTTTGTCTACATCAGAATCAATAACGTTTCTAAAGCCTTGTGGCCTTAGGGAAACATCTATTTTTCCATCTTCACGAATATTCTTTATATAACCAGTAACTTCCATATTTTCTTCTAATTCCTGAAAAACCTCACTTCTAAAAAGTAAACCATCAAATTCTTCATTTATTAAAACGGTATACCCCAAACCAGTTTCAGTTTCAATGATTAACCGTACTTTGTCTCCTTCTTGTAAATCCATCTCTCCTTCCTGTAAATCCTCTTGTAAATCCATTATTCTATCTGTTTAAAATATGATGTCAAAATTAAGTCATTTTCACCGCTTGGCGTAAAAATCTCTAGTATTTTAGGTTTTTCTGATACTTCATAAAAACCCTCTAATTGTTCTTTAAGGCTTGCTGTTGAAAACACTTTTTCATACGAAAATTCGTGCATTTTACTTAAATGTTCTGCTGTTAGGCAATGAGGCGTTTCAAAATAACTAGCAACATTTGTTGTTTTGGGTCCAGGAATAATTTTAAAAATTCCACCGCCAGAGTTATTGACTAATATAATTCTAAAATTTGCAGGAATGTTCGAATTCCACAATCCATTACTATCATAAAAAAAACTTAAATCTCCTGTAATAAAAACAGTCTGATTTTTGGTTGCAAAAGCAGCTCCTATTGCAGTAGAAGTACTTCCATCAATACCACTTGTACCTCTATTACAGAAGACATGTTGTGTTTTATGAAGAGGAAACAATTGTGCATATCTAATCATTGAACTGTTACTAATTTGTAACTGACAATTGATAGGAATACTTTCTAAAACTTGTTCAAAAACTTTAAAATCAGAATGTTTTGTTTTTGATAAATATGCAGCATGCTTTACTCTTTTTTCGTTACGAATTTGCAACCATCTTGGTTGATAATCGCTTTCTAAAAACACCATAGACTTCTTAAATTTAGAGAAGAAAGCTACTGGTTTTCTTTGAATAAATTCTGACAAGCAAAAAAACGTGTCTGTCGCTTTTTCATTTGCAATATTCCAATGATGTTTTGGTGGATACTTTCTTAAAAATTGTTTTATCTTTTTAGAAACAATCATGCCTCCAAAAGTAATGAGAACCTCAGGTTGTAAATCTTGAAACTGAGTTTGAGTCAATGAAAAAATTAATTGATCAATAGAATTTACGAAATTTCTGTGATGTAAATTAGACGAAGTTTCTGTTAGAATAATAACAGATTCATCTTCGGCATAAACATCCATTAATTTTTGCAAATCAGCATCAGGATAAAGAACACCTACTAATATCATTTTCTTTTTGGCTGTATTCCAAATTGAAGTTAGCTTCTTATAATCAACCAATTGTTTTGGTTCATTCGCATAAAGGGCAGTAACATTTAATTTTTCAAAATTAAAATTTTTTAACTCAGCAACTGTTTCATACAAAGGTTCGTCAAAAGGAACATTAATATGAACAGGTCCTTTTTTTGAAAATGCTATTTGTAAGGCTTCAATTATCAATTTTAAGTTGGGAGTTTGGAGCTTAGAATTTTCGACTAAATTTGCTGAAAACAAAATATGATTTTCAAATACGTTTTCTTGCCGAATTGTTTGCCCGTCTCCAATGTCAATTAAGTGTTTTGGTCTGTCAGCAGAAATCACAACTAGCGGGATATTACTATAAAATGCTTCTGCTATTGCAGGGTAGTAATTCAACAAAGCAGAACCTGAAGTGCATAAAATTGCAACAGGTTTTTGCGTTTGTTGCGCAATTCCTAAAGCAAAAAAAGCAGCACAGCGTTCATCAACAACACTTAACGTTTCTATTTCTGGATGATTACAAAAACCGATGGTAAGTGGTGCACTCCTTGAACCTGGAGAAATAACAACAGTATCAATATTAAATTGATAACATGCTGAAACGACAATTTGTGCGAGTTCTTTTTTTGGATACATTATTTTAAATCTTTTTTAAGATTTAAAAGTTGTTAGTTTTTGGTTCGTAGTTATTAGTAAGCACCATTAACTTACAACCAAAAACTAAAAACGATTTAGTTACCTTTCTGATAATCTGCTAAAAACTTTGCCAATCCACTGTCTGTTAATGGGTGTCTCAACAAGCCTTCAATTGCACTTAGCGGTCCAGTCATAACATCAGAGCCTAGCTTTGCACAATCAATAATATGCATTGTATGACGGACAGAAGCTGCTAAAATTTGGGTTTCAAAACCGTAATTATCATAAATTAAACGAATTTCTGAAATCAAGTTTAAACCATCTGTAGAAATATCATCTAAACGACCAATAAAAGGAGAAACATAGGTTGCTCCTGCTTTTGCTGCCAACAATGCTTGACCTGCTGAAAACACTAAGGTTACGTTCGTTTTAATTCCTTTTGAAGAAAAATATTTACATGCTTTTACACCATCTTTTATCATTGGTAATTTTACCACAATTTGCGGGTTTAATGCGGCCAAAGCCTCACCTTCTTTTACCATTCCTTCATAATCTGTAGCAATAACTTCTGCAGAAACATCCCCTGCTACCAGCTCACAAATTTCTTTATAGTGGTTGATAATGTTTGCTTCTCCAGTAATTCCTTCTTTTGCCATTAAAGATGGGTTTGTAGTCACACCATCTAAAATCCCCAAAGCTTGCGCTTCTTTAATTTGGGCTAAATTTGCAGTATCAATAAAAAATTTCATTGTATATAAATATTTAATTGTTTTTTTGGGGCCTGCCTGCTGCAGACTTTTTCGAACGGAATTTTAGTTGCATTTTTTTTATTATTCTTGATACGAAACACCAAAAGCGTGAAACGCAAACTGATAATAAAATGGTTTATCACTACAATCCCTCTCGCAAAGATAGTTACTTGCTTATAATTTTAGTACAGGAATAAAAAGTATTTTTCTGTCATTTACAAAAAACGCCTTTAAAACTATAATTTATAATGATTCATCAAGAGTTTTTGATAGGTATTATCTGGTAAAATTCGTTTTAGAACAATTGAAAATTTCTCCATAAAACCACCAATTTTATAATGAATTTTAGGGTTTTTGGTATTTATAATTTTGTTGACCGCTTTTGCCATTTCCAATGGATTCATCCCACGATCTACATGCCCATCCATCAAATCTAAATTTGCTTGATAAGCTTCTTTGTAAGCCGATTTCTCAAACACAGGTGTATGATATCTCCCTGCGGCTATATTTGTAGAAAAATCTCCTGGAGCAACATTTACAACGTTAATCCCAAAGTGTTTGACCTCCATACTTGTTGCTTCCGTAATGAGTTCCAAAGCACCTTTTGTTGCTGAATACAAACCTCTAAAAGGTAAACCCATATAGCCCGCAATAGAAGTTACATTAATAATAATACCCGATTTTTGTTTCCGCATTTGAGGCAAAACAGCTTTCATTACATCAATAGCGCCAAAAAGATTTGTGTTAAAAACTGCTCTCATCTCATCCGTTGGTGTATCTTCAATTGAACCCGTAATTCCCATTCCAGCATTATTCACCAAAACATCTAACCTTCCCTCTTCCTTGAGGATAAAATCAATTGCCGTTTGAATCGTTGCTACTTTTAAAACATTTAACGCAATCAGTTCAAAAGAAAAATCCTCAGTATTTTTAGGATTTCTACTTGTACCGTATACTTTAAAACCTTTTTCAGACAAAAAAGTAGCAATCGACTTCCCAATTCCAGAAGAAGCACCCGTAATTAAAACAACTTTAGACATTTGTTATTGAATGATTTAAAAATTAAAAAAATAAATAAAAACAAGATATTTTAAATCTTTAGTATTATGACAAATATCTTAAAAGTAAATGAAGAAATCTAAATTTTAAAAAAGTAAATAGGAGTAAGTAACTATATAGTGCTAAAAAAAATGAGTGAAGTAACGCATCTAGTTTGAAAAAAAATGGCAAGCTACCTACATCACACCGCTACAACCTAATACCTTTGCTGCGTTCCCGCCCTGGAGGATTCAAAGGGAGCTAGTTGTGTAGGACTTGCCGCGGCAAATTTACAATCTATTTTTATTTTAGCAATTATAATTCATGAAATTTTCCAACATTTTTATTTGGTCAAAACAAATGATTGTTTTGATAGTTTCAAAAGAAAAATATCACAATGAAATGATTATATTTGTAAATTAACTAAAATTCAAAAGAAATGGAAAATCAACTTATCAAATCAAAAGGAATTAATTTCGGAATAGCCTACGGACTGTTCTTAATTCTCTTGACGCTTTATGCCTATGCCATTGACTTTAACTTTTTTGCTAGTTTCTGGTTTTTAGGTCTTGTTATGGTGGGTTTTTTTGTAAACGGCCTTTGGGTAATTGGCAGCTTAAAAAAAATACAAGAAGGTTTTGTGACTTTTAAAGAAGGTTTTACCGTTTTTTTTATTTCTAATGCTTTGGCTTTATTACTCTCTACGATTATAACCATGCTAATTTTTTTAGTTGTTGACCCTGAATTACAAGTCACCGTAAAAGAGTTGACTATTGCAAAAACAACAGTAATGATGGAAAATTTTGGCGCGCCAACAGATGCTATTGAAGAAGCAATAGACAAACTTAGAACGCAAGATAATTTTTCACTAGTTGCACAAATAAAAGGCTATTTTTCAACACTAGCAATCTCTTCAATTATGGGATTGTTATTCGCTTTAATCTTAAAAAGGAAAAAAGAAGAAGAATAGTAATGGAGTTTTACTTTTTTTCAATATTTCATAAACCTAACAACTTTACAACTCATTTAACATGAATATTTCGGTAGTAATACCACTTCTTAACGAAGATGAATCTTTACTAGAATTATACGATTGGATTGCAAAAGTGATGCAAACCAATCATTATACATATGAAATCATCTTTATTGATGATGGTAGTAGAGACAATTCTTGGAATGTTATTGAAAAATTGTCCTCAAAAAATAACAGTGTTAAAGGGATTCGCTTTCAAAAAAATTATGGCAAATCTCAAGCGTTAGATGCTGGTTTTGAACTTGCAAAAGGGGACGTAGTAATTACGATGGATGCAGATTTACAAGACAATCCTGACGAAATTCCTGAATTATATCATTTGATTATCAAAGAGGGTTTTGACCTAATTTCTGGTTGGAAAAAGAAACGTTATGACAATGTTATTACTAAAAATATTCCTTCAAAATTATTTAATGCTGCTGCTAGAAAAACATCAGGATTAAAATTGCATGACTTTAATTGTGGGTTAAAAGCCTACAAAAAAGAAGTTATTAAAACCGTAAAGGTGAGTGGAGAGATGCACCGATACATTCCTGTTTTAGCTAAAAACGAAGGGTTTATAAAAATTGGTGAAAAAGTAGTACAACATCAAGCAAGGAAATATGGAGAAACTAAATTTGGGATGGATCGCTTTGTAAACGGTTTTCTAGACTTAATTACCATTTCTTTTTTATCGAAATTTGGTAAAAGACCAATGCACTTTTTTGGACTCTGGGGAACCGTTATGTTTCTCTTTGGGATCACTTCAGTATTTTATATTGGAGCCAGCAAACTTTATAAGGTTTTTAATGGCATTAAAACAATATTGATTACAAACAATCCTTGGTTTTATATTGCACTAACCTCAATGGTTTTAGGAACTTTATTGTTTTTAGCAGGTTTTATTGGCGAATTAATTATAAAAAATAAAAACAACGAAAAACACTATTCAATAAAAGAAAAACTCAACTTCTAAAATGTATATTTGCGAATCGTTTACGTAACACAATTTTATAAAATGAATACTATTTTAAACAAAGCCAAGGAATGGCTATCTTCAACTTTTGATTCTGAAACTCAGAAAGAAATTCAAGAACTAATTACTTCTAACTCTCCAGACTTAGTAGACAGATTCTATAAGGATATGGAATTTGGTACCGGTGGTATGCGAGGAATAATGGGAGCTGGAACCAATAGAATTAATAAATACACTTTAGGAAGAGCTACGCAAGGTTTGTCTAATTACTTATTAGAAAATATAAAAAAGGACCAACTAAGTGTCGTGATTGCATACGATTGTAGACACAACAGTAAGAAGTTTGCAAAAATAGTAGCAGCTGTTTTTTCTGCAAATAATATAAAAGTATTTCTTTTCGAAGATTTACGTGCAACACCAGAATTATCTTTCGCTGTTCGTCATTTAGGATGTGATGCTGGTATTGTTTTGACCGCTTCTCACAATCCACCAGAATACAACGGATACAAAGTCTATTGGGCTGATGGTGGACAAATTGTACCTCCTCATGATAGTGGAATTATAGGAAACGTAAATTCATTAGATTTTTCTGAAATCCAATTTACCGCCAACAATGATTTAATTGAACTTATTGGTAAAGAAGTGGATGCTGCTTTTATTGAAGCATCTGTAAAGAATGGTTCTTTATCTGACAAATTAGATCGCAATAACTTAAAAATTGTGTTTACTTCTCTACATGGAACCTCAATTGTTTCAGTACCAGATGCATTAAAAAAAGCAGGATATTCTGATGTTCATATTGTTGAAGAGCAAAGAAAACCAGATGGAGACTTCCCTACGGTGAAATCTCCAAATCCAGAAGAGCCAGAAGCCTTAGAAATGGCTACTAACTTAGCAAATAAAATTGGCGCTGATATTGTTATCGGTACAGATCCTGATTGCGATAGATTAGGTGTTGCGGTTAGAGATACGGATGGAAACATGAAGTTGATGAATGGGAATCAGACCATGGTTGTAATGACTGAATTCTTATTAAAAAAATGGAAAGATTCAGGGAAAATTAATGGAAAACAATTTATTGGTTCTACTATTGTTTCTACAGAGTTGGTTAATGATGTTGCTGCAAAATATAACGTAGAAACCAAAGTTGGTTTAACGGGTTTTAAATGGATTGCTAAAATGGTGCAAGATTTTCCTGAACTAGACTTCATTGGCGGTGGGGAAGAAAGTTTTGGGTATATGGTAGGTGATTTCGTGAGAGACAAAGACGCTGTTACGGCAACGCTGTTAGCCTGTGAAGTAGCTGCATCTGCAAAACAAAACGGAAGTTCCTTCTATGAAGAACTACTAAAAATTTATAGCAATAATAAATACTACAAAGAACATTTAATTTCTATTACTAAAAAAGGAAAGGATGGTGCTGCAGAAATTCAGAAAATACTAAGTGACATGCGAAACAATCCATTAAAAGAAATTGATGGAGAAAAAATAGCATCGCTTTCTGACTACGAAGCTTCTACAAAAAAGAATTTAATTACTGGTGAAGTATCAACGATCGATCTACCAAAGTCTAATGTTTTAATTTATCAAACGACTAACGGAACAAGAATTGCAGCAAGACCAAGTGGAACAGAACCAAAAATAAAGTTTTACTTTAGTGTGAATTCCAAATTGGATGTCATAAAAAATGCAGCAACAACCGAAGGAGTATTAGATGCGAAAATTCAACGTATTATTAAAGAATTGAAATTATAAAAAGTCTATTATAAATATTAATAAAACATATAAATACCTAAACCTTATTAAATTACTAAAATAGGGTCTTAAAAAAGGTAAAACTGTAGTATCAAGTAAACACGAAAAGATACTTACTAAAAAAAGAGTGTTTTTAAATTATTTAAAATCCAGTCTTTAAACTAAACAATATGGGATTTTTTAATTTTTTTGAAAGAAATAAAGCCATTTATTATATAAAAAATGGTGTCTTAGACATCATTCCAAGATTCTTTTTTCAAAGAAAATTAAAGCATTGGATCCTTCTTGAAAAGCAATACTCGGAGAAATTACTATCAAAAAGACTAAATTATTACCACAATAATCTTGAGAAGAAAAGTATTCCTTCTAACTTAACTTCACTAAAAAAAATAACCAGAAAAAATAATATTAGCATGTATTATTATGATTTCATGAAAATTGGACGTTATTTTAATACTGATTTTAAAGTAAATTATGCTTTTGGTGATATTGATACGAATCAAGAGAATTTAACGATTGTAAAGAGTAGACCAATTCATAACAATGGTAATTCGGTACTTTTACCCTTAGACAAATTAAGACATTTTAATTTCATAGAAGACACTATTTCTTTTAAAGATAAAAAAGATGAAATCGTCTGGAGGGGTGTTATTCATAAAGAAAACAGAAAACTTCTTGTAAAAAAATTTACAAATAAAAAAAGATTCAATGTCCTAGCAATTCAAAATAAAAACAAAAAAAAGACTGGTTTTTTAAGCATCAAAGAACAGTTAAAATATAAATTTATACTTTCTATAGAAGGGATTGATGTTGCTACTAATTTGAAATGGATTATGTCTTCAAACTCACTCTGTTTTATGCCAAAACCTCGGTTTGAAACATGGTATATGGAAGGAGAATTGATTCCTAATTTTCATTATGTTCTTATTGAAGATGATTATTCGGATGTTGAAGAAAAAATGAACTTTTATTCAGAAAACACAGACAAAGCGGAAGAAATTCTTATCAATGCAAAACGATGGACAGACCAATTTAAAGATAAAAAATTAGAAAAATTAGTATCTATTTTAGTGATGAATTCTTATTTTAAAAGAACCAAACAACTTTGATTATTGTTGTTGTTTTTATAAAACCTCCTCTATTACAATCCTAGTTCCTTTCCTTTCTCAAGCATAAAATCATAGGAAGCTTTGTGTTCATTTGGTATTTGCCCCTCCAAGATTGCTTCTTTAATGGCTTCTTTTATTTGCCCAATCTCTCTACAAGGTTTTAAATTGAATGCTTTTATAATTTCTTCACCAGAAATTGGTGGTTGAAAATTTCGTACTCTATCTCGTTCTTCTACTTCTTTAATTTTACTTCTTACCAGCTCAAAATTACTATGATATCTTTTAAATTTCTTAGGGTTTTTCGTTGTAATATCTGCTTCACATAGCGTCATTAGAGAATTGATATCATCTCCTGCGTCAAAAACCAAACGCCTTACGGCTGCATCTGTAACTTCGCTTGCCAAAACGATTGGACGAGAACTTAATAAAACCAATTTCTGAACAAATTTCATTTTATTATTCAATGGCATTTTTAACCTTTTAAATAATTTATAAACCATTTTAGAACCCACAAATTCGTGCGCATGGAATGTCCAACCTATTTTCTTGTTAAATTTCTTTGTAGGTGCTTTCCCTATATCGTGCAACAAAGCTGCCCAACGCAACCATACATTATCCGTGTTTTTAGAAATATTATCGACCACTTCTAATGTGTGATAAAAATTGTCTTTATGCTTTTGCCCTTCAACCTCCTCTACTCCTTTTAAATCAATCAGTTCTGGAAGAAGTATTTTTAATAATCCCGTTTCTTTTAAGACTAGAAAACCAATGGAAGGTTTTGGTGATTCTAAAATTTTATTCAACTCTACTACAATACGTTCACACGTAATAATATCAATTCGTGCTGCATTTTTAGTAATCGCGTTCAAGGAAGCTTCTTCAATATCAAAGTTTAATTGACTTGCAAAACGAATCGCTCGTAGCATCCTTAATGGATCATCAGAATAAGTAATATCAGGATCTAAAGGAGTTCTTATTATTTTATTTTCTAAGTCATAAATTCCATTAAATGGATCTAATAACAGACCAAAATCTTCTTTATTTAAACTTAATGCTAATGCATTGATCGTAAAATCCCTTCTATTCTGATCTTCCTCTAAGGTACCCTCAGAAACTTTAGGATTTCTAGTTTCTTTAGAATAGGACTCTTTTCTTGCTCCTACAAACTCTACTTCAATGTCTTGATAACGTAACATGGCTGTTCCATAGGTCTTAAAAACTTGAACTTTTGGTCTATTAGGTAATAATTTAGCCACCATTTCTGCTAAATCAATTCCGCTACCTATTGTAACAACATCAATATCTTTTGCAGCTCCTCGTTGTAACATAAAATCACGAACAAAACCACCAATTACATAGCTTTTTAACTGTAATTCTTCGGTTGCTTTGGATATATATTGAAATATTTCGGCAGCTAATGCCTCTTTATAATGGTATTCTTGCATACGGATCTATTCTTCTCTAATTAAAATAACAAAACCGCTCGGTATTTTTATGATTGCAGCCAATTTTTCTGTTATTTTATCTTACTGCAAATTTACTACATAATCTACACTCTATAAAATTGCTTCACTTATTTCTGTAAATGATTTCGTTTTATCCGTTGCATCTCTTTTGACTTTGTAAAAGTCTATTAAACTTTAAAAATATCCTCTATTTTAGTCCCTTAAAGGCTTAAAATATTATATTTGTACTGATTTATTTAGATCAGTATGTAGTCTTAAAGCTTTAAAAAACAGAAAACAGTAAATGAAATATTTTAAACGATTTCTTAAATATGCAATACCCTATAAATGGACAGGTATTATAAGTGTTTTTTTAAATGTGATGTATGCATTATTCTCTGCCTTGTCTTTTTTGACATTGATCCCCATGTTAAATGTATTATTTGGTGATAGTGAAAAAATACACACAAAACCTTATTTAGAAAGCTATGCTAGTATCAGCAAAGAATACTTAGAAAATTATTTGAATTATTTAATTACAATCAATACCGAAAATTTTGGACCTGAAAGTACGTTAACCTATATGGTTTTCAGTGTCGTTATTGTTTTTTTTCTTAAAAACTTATTCGGGTATTTTGCAGGATTATTTATGGTATTCCTGAAAAACTCGGTACTCAAAGATTTGCGTAATGAGATTTATCAAAAAATAATAAGTCTTCCTGTATCTTTCTTTTCTACAAAAAGAAAAGGAGATATTATCTCTAGAGCAACTGGCGACATTGGCACAATTAACGAAACATTTCTTAATTTATCTATTGTAATTATTAGAGAACCTTTAAACATCATTTTTACATTGATCTTTATGGTCAACCTAAGTTTTGAGTTGTCTTTATTTGTGTTCACCTTTATTCCAATATCTGGTTGGGTCATTTCAGTAATTGGTAAAAAAATAAAAGGTCAATCTTCCCAACTTTTTAAAGAAGGTGGAGTGATGCTGAGTATTATTGAGGAAACCATTACAGGTTTGAAAGTAATCAAAGCCTTTAATTCTGAAACTTTCTTCGGTAAAAAATATGATTCTTTCAATCTTAGAGTTAAAAATTTGAGTAACAAATTAGCACAGAGAGACTCTATGGCATCTCCGATGAGTGAGTTTTTAGGAATTGCTACAATAGCCTCTCTTTTATGGTTTGGAGGAAGAATGGTATTGATTGATGAGAGTTTAAAAGCAGGGACATTTATTGCCTTTATGGGATTGGCGTATAATATTTTAACTCCTGCAAAAGCTATTTCTAAAGCAAGTAATGCTGTTAAAATAGGAAACGCTGCCGCAGAGAGGGTGATTGAGATTTTAGATACGGAGAATCATCTAGAGGATAACAACAGTTCTCAAATACTGACTTCTTTTGAGAAAGAGGTTCGTTTTGAAAACATCTCCTTTAAATACAAAGACGAATATGTTTTAAAGAATTTTTCGCTAACCATTCCGAAAGGAAAAAAAATTGCATTGGTTGGTCAATCTGGTAGTGGAAAATCTACCTTGGCGAATTTAATTACTCGTTTTTGGGATGTAAATGAAGGAAAAATAACGATTGACGGAATCAACATTAAAGAAGTAACCACCCATTCTCTGCGAAAACAAATGGGAATTGTAACCCAAGATTCTATCTTATTCAATGACAATATCGCCAATAATATCTCTTTGGGTATTGAAAACCCAAGCCATGACAAAATTGTAGCAGCTGCTAAAATTGCCAATGCGCATGATTTTATTATGGAAATCCCGAAACAATATGAAAGTCCTGTAGGAGATAGTGGAGGTATGCTGTCAGGAGGACAAAAACAACGTCTTGCCATTGCGAGAGCCGTTATGAAAAACCCACCTATTATGATTCTAGATGAAGCAACTTCTGCTTTGGATACCGAGTCTGAAAAATTAGTGCAAGATGCTATTGAAAAAATGATGGAGAACAGAACTTCATTGGTCATTGCACATCGCCTTTCTACCATTCAGAATGCGGATCTAATTGTAGTAATGAAAAAAGGATTGATTGTAGAACAAGGAACCCATGAAGAATTATTAGCGATGAATGGAACTTATACTAATTTGGTGACATTGCAACAGCTAGAGTCTTAATAGTTTTTTCAGTAAGCTCTAAATATATTAAACATACTTTATTTATATTATTAAAAAATAAATCATAATATGATATTGTTATAAATAACAAGACATTTATCTAAATATACTGTAGGTGAAAAATGTTTTTTATAAACGTTTACTAAATCAACTTCATTAGAACTAACAAGCTCAACTTGATCTACCCATTTATCAACATCAAATGTAGACACATAAAAACTTGGCAACTCATTCTTTATTAATCTAAAAACTTCTCCCGTTTCAAACCCTACAAAGGGCAATGATTGTGCTAAAAACTCAACTGTTGCCAAAGGACCACATTCTGCTTTAGATGTATGGAGACCAAATTCAAACTCATTTAATCGTGGTTGGACATTTACTTCATCGTGCACAAAATAAACTTTGTCTTTGATATTCAAATTATCTATTTCTTGTATAAGTAATTGGTAGTAATCTGCATCCTGTATTCCCCCAAAAATAGTTAAGGTAGTATTTAATTTAGCCACTAATTGAATTGCAAATATTTGATTCTTATTTGGCTTAATATTACCAATTAGTACTGCTCCTTTTTTTATACTCTTACTCATTACAGTCTCTTTAACAACCATATTAGGTAATAAGTAAGGACAAGATCCTTTTATCTCTAAACTGCTTAACCAGGACAACTGTTCCTCAGCCACACCAATATAGTATTTTGGCTGTAATTCATTATTAAATAAAAATTCTGGAACATTAGTATAATCACTAGAGTGATCATGGAAAATTAATTGTTTTTTTATACCGTGAACCAATAGCAACCTTGACACATAATCGTACGTGTTACGTCCATGAACATGTATGATATCAGATTCCTTTGCTAACTTCAAGAACTTTACTAGCTTTAAATACCTAGTAATTTTGTTTTTTTTTCTATCTAAAATATTGACTTCAATATCCTTTTCAATAAATTTAAAAAGAGGTCCAATATTATCCAACACACAAATCTTAACTTTATAATTATTAGAATGTAGTAAATTTGTTAAATTTACACATACTCTCTCAGCTCCACCTAAACCTAATTGATCAATAATTTGTAAAATCTTCAACTTTCTTGTTTTATTTAATCACTATTCAAAACTACACTAAAAACTTTATATTTATTTAAAAAATAAATCTTATTGGCTTATATTTTTTTTATTTTTGCTCAAACGTTTTTCATGAAAAATAAAATAGTTGTCTATACCGCATTGTTTGGAAATTATAGTGGCATTATTGAACAACCTATTTTAGACAATGTAGATTACATCTGTTATACTGATCAAGACATCTTCTCTGATTCTTGGAAAATAACAAAAATTACACCTCCTGTTAAGGATGACAACACAAGGTCAAATAGATATTACAAAATTCTTCCTCACAAACACCTAAAAGAATACCAAATAAGCATATACATTGATGCCAATTTTCTTATTTTGAAGGATTTTACCTCAATGATTTTACAAAAACTAAAAAACAACTCCATGTTGTGTTTTGACCATAATCAAACTATTCTAGACAAAAGAAACTGCATCTATTTAGAGCATGAAGAATTAGAAAAAATAGCTAAAAATCATGGGGTTTATAGAGATTCTATTGAAACCATGCAAAGTCAAATTAATTTTTTAAGAACAGAAAAATATCCGGAAGATAATGGATTAATTTCTGCAGGTATATTGATAAGAAACCATCATGACAAAGACGTAATTGCATTGATGGAACTTTGGTGGGATTTTGTCAAAAACAGAAGTAAAAGAGATCAATTAAGTTTTAACTATGCTGTTTGGAAATTAAAATTTAATAATATTGAGTATTTAAAAGGAGATATTAGATCAGGTAATCCTTGGTTTTATTGGATGGATCATAAAAAAGATTTTTCTAAAGATATAAAAAAATTAAAGAAACAACAATTACTAAATAAAATTCCAAAATTTATTCTTGATATTATTTACTTTATTCAGTACCCAATTCTATTTTTCAAAATTAAAAAATGGTGTCACCGATATACCAATAGTGAAGTTTCAGAAAAGGAAATAAAAAAAATTAGAAATTTAGCATTAAAAAGAAGATTATATAAAGAAGGAATCATCAAAGAAATTCACTATTTATAAATTTATAAAAAATAATTACAAGTAAACTCAATAAAGCTGAATTTATTTCAATGATAAAAAATGGTAATCTATAAAAAAAATGAGTGAAATAAATACAACTCCTTTAGTCTCCATTTGCATACCCACTTATAATGGTGCTAAATATATTGAAGAAACTATTGAATGTGCAATAAATCAGACATATCAAAACATCGAAATTATCATTTCAGATGATCAATCGACAGACAATACACTAAAAATTTGTAATTCTTTTGCTCTAAAAGATGATAGAATTAAAGTTTTTCAAAACAAACATAATATAGGATTAGTTGGTAATTGGTGTGAAGTTATAAATAAAACAAGTAAAGAATCTGAATGGATAAAATTTTTATTTCAAGATGATCTTATGGATGCAGCAACTGTCGAGAAAATGGTAGACTGTGCTATCTCCTCAAACGTAGATTTTGTACTCACAAATCGACAATATTTTTTTGAGAAAGATATATCAAATAAAACAAAAGATGATTTTGGTAATGTAAAAAAAACTGGAAAAATTTTTACTGAAAGTAGGAAATATTCTCCTGCAGAAGTTTCAAAATTAATAACCCCTTATATTTTCCATAACTGCCTAGGAGAGCCTCCATGTACATTATTTAAAAAAGACAAATTTACTACTACCGATTTCCCTCTTGACATGCCGCAAATGGTCGATTATGTTTTTAACCTTAATAAAATACTAGAAGGAGATTTTTATTTTTTAAATGAATTATTAGTGAAATTTAGAGTTCATAACAATTCACAAACAAATAAGAACACCTCCTCTCTAAAAAAATCGACAAAGAATATTCTTCGATTAGTAGAAATACATTTCTATGAGAAATTAAAAATTTGTCACCTTATATTAAACAACTCTAAATTCAAGCATATCAATGAAATAATGGGTGAAGATAATATTTCGTGCATAAAACAATATATATTTTATCGATCATATTATAAAAACAAAGGGTTTCATACTAGAATATCAAACCTCTATAGATCCTCAAATCTTAATAGCTTTATTTTCAATAATTGTAAGCCTTCTTTTATTTTTATAAAATATAAAATTGCAAATTATAATCTTAAAGCAAGAAATTTAAGAATCAAATATGACATTTAACAGCTAGTTACATAAACTTAAAACATAAATTAATGTTATTATTACCTACAAAGCTTATTTACAAGCTATATTTTTCGAAAAAAATACCAAATTGGTATCGAAAATTTGTGGGCGATATTCAAATTCCAAATGAAATATTTGATTCATTAAGAGACGAAATTTATAAAAACAGATTAAACAAACAACAGATAAAAGACTTCTTAATTAAAATTCAAAAAGAAAACGCCTACAAGAACAAAAAGATATGGGACAACTACATGGAAGAAATACTCCCTAAAAAACATGCTGATTTAGATTTGATTATTGCAAGAAAATCAGATTTAACTGCTGTTATTGTTGAGACAAGGAAACATCCTCATTTTAAAGTTGTAGTGAAAAATGTAATGCTACATTTACAACACCTTAATGCTTGTTTACATATTTACCATGGAACCGATAATGGAGATTATATTAAAGAGGCATTAAAAGAATACAAAAACATCAACTTTATAAATCTAGACGTAAAAAATTTAGATATTGAAGCATATAACAAAATAATGTTATCTAAAGAATTTTGGAAAGGCATTGAAAGTGATAAAATTTTAGTATTTCAAACAGATGCAATTACCTTTAAACCTTTAAATAAGAAATTCTTAGAGTATGACTACATAGGAGCTCCATGGAAAAGACACATTTGTAAAAAAAATAAAGTAGCGGTTGGTAATGGTGGTTTATCTCTAAGGTCTAAACAAATGATGCTCTCAATTATCAAACAAAACATTCCACGCAAGAAAAATACTCCAGAAGATGTTTACTTATGTCAAATCATAAAAAAACAAAATTACAATTTAGCTCCTTTTGATAAAGCTCTTGAATTTGCAACCGAGAATATATTTAACAACCAAGCATTTGGTTGTCATAAAATTTGGGAAGAAACAACATCAGAACAATTAATGAAAATTCTTAAGTAAAGAATTAAATCCTTTCATACAACTCCATATAATTCTTTGCCATTTCCAAATAGTTATACCTTTTAGACCAAGTTGTTAATTTTTCTGAATTGACTAATTTATCTAAATTATACTTAGACATCCCTTTTTGATAAACGGAAACCATCTCATGTGTTTCGAACGAAGTAAAATAATTTGCTACTTCTCCTCCTATTTCTGGGAGACTTGTTAGATTACTTAAAAACACAGGTTTACCAAAATACATAGCTTCAATTGGAGGTATTCCAAATCCTTCTGCTAAAGAAGGGTGACACATAGAAACACTATTCTGTATCAATGCCCATTTTTCGTTTTCAGAAACATTACTAAAAACATGAACTCTATCTTCAACATTCAATCGTTTCATTTCAGCAACTAATTCGGTTTTATATGTATCCTTCTCACCAGAAACCACCAACACCAAATCTTCTTCAATAAAAGGGAGCATTCTAATAAGGCTTAGCTGATTTTTTTTTGGAAAAAGAACTCCAATGTTTAATATATAATTTTTAGCTTTTAAAAAAAAGAATCTCTCTAAATCATATGTTTTCATCATAGGAAAATCCATTCCATTATGGATAACAATAATCTCTGGCATTTTTTTAAAGCGAAACAATTTTTTATTCGCCAAAAAATCTTTCTTTGTAAACTCAGAGATACAAACAATAACATCTGCATTTTCTATATTTACCTTAACCTTACCTAATTCTTTTTTATATTTTTTGTCTGAAATTTCTTCATGTAAAAAATTTAAATCATGTAGGGTTACTATTTTCTTTTGATTTGAAAACTTATAGTGAAAGTAAGAAGACAGTTGATGACTTGTATGCAATATATTATATTTTAGACTATAGAACGGTAATACCTTGTGCAAAGCCTTCCTTGCTACAAATGCAAACTTTGTTTTAAAATTCTCCAATGTATCTTTAGACCCATACAAAGACACTTCTAATGTATTTGTAAGATCCAATTCATTTAATCCAATCGCTAAATTTCTAAAAACATTTGCAATTCCTGAGTTAGGATAACGTAAACGCTCTAAATCTATCAATATTTTCTTCATCTCCATTGTACTTTTCTTATATTTTTAGAAAATAATTTCTACAGTCTATAAAGACTTATACACCCGCATCACATTCTTAGCTATTTCTTCGTCATTAAACTTCTGAACAAATTCAAAACCTTTTTCAATCATCGTAGAAGATAATTTTGGATCTGATAAAACACGCTTAATTGCTGTTGTTAATTGCATAATATCATTTGGTTTCACATAAATAGAATCTGGTCCACCAGCTTCAGAAAAGCAACTTCCTGTACTTGTAATTACTGGTGTTTTGGAATATAATGCTTCAATAATAGGGATTCCAAAACCTTCAAAAATACTTGGATATACAAAAACAGTTGCCAACTGGTAGATTGCAGCCAATTCTGACAGGCTTACGCCATTTAAAAAAAGAACTTTATCTTGTAATTGTTCTTTTTTAACATAGGCATCTATTATTTTAAAGTAAGAAGTTTTAGAGCCTACAACGACTAAAGGTATGTCTAATTTCTCTATCGATTTAATTAATGATAAGAGATTTTTACGTTCATTTATGGCACCTACATTTAAAACAAATTTTTCTGGTAGCTTAAATTTCAATGCAATCTGTTCTTTAAAATTAGCAGGTTTTTCTTCTTTAAAGACAGGATGGCAACCTTGGTATATTACCTCAATTTTTGCTTCGTCAATTTTTAAGTATTTTACAATATCTCTTTTTGTTTGTTCGCTAATAGCAATAATTTTATCAGCATTTATTGCGGAAAATTTTACTTTTTTAAGATGTATCACCCTGTCAAAAAAAGAATATAATTTAGGAAATCTAATGAAAATCAAATCGTGTATTGTAACCACTTTTTTAATGGAAGACCTCTGAATTCCCTTTGGGATCTCTCCAGTTAAACCATGAAAAACTTCGATAGCATCTTTTTCTAATTGAGAAACGATGGGGCCTTGTCTCCATATTGAAGAAAGGGATTTCCAAATTTTAGTATTTGGTAAAACTTCTGAAATATTATTTTTCTTTTGAAGTCTATTTACTTTTTTAGGTTTTGGATTGTACAAATTGTAAGTGTTCTCTGGATAGAATTCTGATAAAATTCTCACCAAATCTCTACCATAATTCCCCAAACCGGTGATGTTATGATAAATACGCTTTGCATCAAACCCTATTTTCATTTCGCCTTTTTATTTAATAAGAACAATTTAATATATCTAGATAAAACACCATAAGATTGGGTTTTTGCAAAAATAAAACCTGCACAACCATCTAGAAAACCAAGCTTAAGAAAGTAATGTTTTACAAATCTTGCCAAGGGTTTAATAATAAAATGGAAAAAAGTAACAGAAGCTCTCCCTGTGTTAAATAATTCTTGAGATTTTAATTCAGAGTAACTATTTAGTTTATTTATGTAATGATTATAATCTCTAAAAGTATAGTGTTCTATTTGTTTTTTTAGAGCGCCAATTTTTCCATTAAAGACTATTTTTTCATGAACAACAGCACCATCATATTTACAAAATTCTTTTAAAAAAAGTCGAATAACTTTATCATTTTGAACCCCTCCAAATTTAATTTTCTTTCCAGCAAAGTGAGTTCTTCTTTTGATATCGAACCCAACAAAATCTTTAGGTCTCTTTACAGCTTCTAAAATTTCTTTTTGCAATTCTGGAGTAACTCTTTCATCTGCATCTAAAATGTAAATCCAAGAATAGGATGCTTGCTGAATCGCAAAGTTTTTTTGAGAAGAAAAATCATCAAACTTTCGTTTGATGATTTTTACATGAAACTTCTCAGCTATTTCTATTGTTTTGTCATTACTATAAGAATCAATGACAATAATTTCATCTGCAAAACTCACAGATTTTATAGCATCTTCTATATAAATTTCTTCATTTAGAGTAGGAATAATCGCAGTAATTTTTGTCATACTTTTTTCAAATCTTAAACAGCAACATCATACTCACGCAACGCGTCGTTCAATGAAGTTTTTTTGTTGGTACTTTCTTTTCTTTTTCCAATAATCAATGCACAAGGCACATTGAACTCTCCTGCAGCAAATTTCTTGGTATAGCTTCCTGGAATTACAACAGATCTTGCTGGGACTACCCCTTTCATTTCAACAGGTGCATCCCCCGTAACATCTATAATTTTAGTACTCATTGTTAATACAACATTTGCACCTAAAACTGCTTCCTTTTCTACTCTTACTCCTTCTACAACAATACATCTAGAGCCTATAAAAGCACCGTCTTCGATAATAACAGGAGCTGCTTGTAATGGTTCTAAAACACCACCAATACCAACACCTCCAGAAAGGTGAACGTTTTTACCAATCTGTGCACAAGAACCAACTGTAGCCCAAGTATCAACCATCGTTCCTTCGTCTACATAAGCACCAATATTTACATAACTTGGCATTAAAATAGTTCCTGGAGAAAGATAGGATCCTTGACGAGCAGATGCTCCAGGAACAACACGAATTCCTTTTGCAGCATAATCTGTTTTCAAAGGCATTTTATCATGATATTCGAAAATACCTGCTTCTAAAGTTTCCATTTTTTGAATTGGAAAATACAAAACAACTGCCTTCTTCACCCATTCATTTACTTGCCAACCACCATCTACTGGCTCTGCAACTCTCAAAGCGCCTTCATCTAATAAATCAATAACTTTTCTAATCGTATTAATTGTCTTTTCCTCTTTTAGCAGATCTCGATTATCCCAAGCTGACTCTATAATTTTTCTAATATCTTTCATACTAATAAATTAATTTACGCAAATATAAATCTATCTACAAAAACAGAAAAGCTAAGATACCTTTTTTTAATAGATATTTCTGATTTGTTTAAAAAACGTATTTTTGTAAAAACAATTGTAGATGGCTAGAATTTTAGCAATAGATTTTGGAAAAAAAAGAACGGGAATTGCCGTTACAGATGAGTTGCAAATAATTGCATCCGGTTTAACAACTGTAAATACGGAGGAATTAATTTCTTTTTTAACAGCGTACATCTCTAAAAACAAGGTCGCACTTTTTTTAGTTGGGAAACCAAAACAAATGAACAACACTGATAGTGAAAGCGAAGCTTTGATTGCTCCTTTTTTAAAAAAACTTGAAAATAAAATTCCTCAAATCCCTTTTTTAAGAATTGATGAACGCTTTACATCTAAAATGGCATTTCAAACAATGATTGACAGTGGAATGAATAAGAAACAACGCAGAAACAAGGCGATGGTTGATGAAATTAGTGCGACCATTATTTTACAATCATATTTATATAATAAATAGTTTTATTGAGCTCTCAATATTTGTATTTTTGCAAACATTAAAAATAAAGAAATGATTTTACCAATAGTTGCCTACGGAGATCCCGTTTTACGAAAAGTTGCTGTAGAAATAAATGCGGATTATCCTGAATTAAATACCTTGATTGCAAACATGAAAGAAACCATGTACAATGCTTCTGGTGTTGGCTTAGCAGCACCTCAAATAGGTAAAGCAATTCGCCTATTCCTAATTGATGCTTCTCCTTTTGCTGAAGACAAAGAATTGTCTAAGAAAGATAGAGATGTTTTGGAAGGTTTCAATAGAGTTTTTATAAACGCGAAAATACTGAAAGAAGAAGGAGAAGAATGGGTGTTTAATGAAGGATGTTTGAGTATTCCTGATGTAAGAGAAGATGTCTATCGTCAGCCAGAAATCACGATTGAATACCAAGATGAAGATTTTAAGATGCATACAGAAACTTTAAATGGCTTAGCTGCTAGAGTTTTTCAACATGAGTATGACCATATCGATGGAATTTTATTTACAGATAAACTTTCTTCCTTAAAGAAAAGATTGATAAAAAAGAAATTAGATAATATTTCTAAAGGGAAAATTAATTCAGAGTATCGAATGCGCTTCCCAAATGCTAAAAAAGGTAAATAGTCAAAAAAAAACAATGGAATTTAATACAATTATATCAGTAACGGGTAGACCAGGATTATTTCAGATAATCTCTCAATCAAAAAATGCAGTAATTGCAGAGTCTTTGATAGAAAAAAAACGTTTGGCAATTAATGCTACTCAAAACGTAAGTCTTTTAGAAAATATTGCAATCTACTCCTACGAAGAAGATGTGCCTTTGCTAGATATCTTTACATCTATGTTTGAAAAAACAGCAGGTAAAGAAGCAATTTCTCACAAAGAAAATAGCAAACAATTAACTGCTTTTTTTACTGAAGTATTACCAAACTATGATGACGAAAGAGTCTACGCATCAAACATTAAAAAAGTAATTCAGTGGTTTAATATATTAGTAAAGGCGGGAATGGATTTTTCTAAAGTGGAAGAAGTTTCTAAAGAAAGTATAAAAGAGTAAATAGATTTTTATAATTAGTAGCAGTTTATTGTCTTAGCTGGCAGTTTTCAGTGTCACGTTTTAATTTTCACAACTTAGAAACTCATAAATGAATTCTAGAAAAGAGCAATTAAAAGCTTTTAACCGTTTGTTAGATATCATGGACGAACTTCGAGAGAAGTGCCCTTGGGATAAAAAACAAACCTTAGAAAGTTTACGTCATCTTACTATTGAAGAAACTTATGAGCTTGGCGATGCTATTTTAGATAATGATTTACCAGAAATTAAAAAGGAA
This sequence comes from Polaribacter sejongensis, assembly GCA_949545755.1. GTDB lineage: Bacteria > Bacteroidota > Bacteroidia > Flavobacteriales > Flavobacteriaceae > Polaribacter > Polaribacter sejongensis_A. The sequence goes on from CATITK010000021.1 coordinate 27,651, forward strand.
TTGGGAGATGTACTCTTACACATCGTATTTTATGCAAAAATTGGTAGTGAAAAAGAAGCGTTTGACATTGGTGATGTTGCCACCGCTATTTCTGACAAATTAATACACCGACATCCTCATATTTATGGTGATGTAGTTGTTAAAAATGAAGAAGAAGTAAAACGTAATTGGGAGCAACTAAAACTAAATGAAGGCAGTACTTCTGTTTTAGAAGGTGTTCCAAAAAGTTTACCTGCAGTTGTAAAAGCAGCTAGGATTCAAGAAAAAGTTGCTGGAGTTGGTTTTGACTGGGAAAAACCCGAACAAGTGTGGGAAAAAGTACAAGAAGAACTCACAGAGTTAAACGAAGAAATAAAAGCAGGTAACAAAGAGAATACAGAAAAAGAATTTGGAGACGTATTATTTTCTATGATAAATTACGCACGTTTTATTGGAGTTAACCCTGAAAATGCTTTAGAAAAAACAAACAAAAAATTTATCAATCGTTTTCAATATCTAGAAAAAGCGGCTAAAAAAGAAGGCAAAGAACTTTCTGACATGTCTTTGACTGAAATGGATGTGTATTGGGAGAAATCTAAAGCGTTTTTTAAATAATAAAAAACTTTGTTCCTATAAATTTCAGACGTCAGAAGATTTAAAAAACCTGTGAGGTATTTGTTATAACCCTATTTTTTCTTTGAATACAACTTCGATTCTAAAAACCCCAACCCATATCCTAAAAATTGAGTTAAGGAAGTAAACATACTTAAAAATGCAACATATAGATTTTTATTTTTAAATAAAGAATCTAAGAAAATTAACAAGAAATAGTATCCGTAGAAATAAAATAACTGATCATAACCAAAAATTATTAAAATGATACTGACATCAATTCCCATAATGAACAAAGAAGGAAACCAATAGGTTAGTTTTGCTGTTTGCGGATATTTTTTATTCAAAATTGGTCTTGCCGTTCCAAAACCGAATGTTTGTTTAAAAAATTGTTGAACAGAACTTCTCCTTTTATGGTAGACAAATGCTTTTTCAATCAATTGCGTTTCAAAATCATTTTCCCACAAACGAAACGTTAAGTCGATATCTTCTCCGTTTTTCATTTTAGAAAAACCTTTTGTTTTATTAAAAGCTCTCTGCGACATCCCAAAATTGAAACTTCTTGGTTGAAACTTCCCCATCGCTTTTTTTATTCCACGAATTCCGCCAGTAGTTAACATGGAAGTCATAGAATAATTAATTGCTTTTTGAAGCGAAGTAAAACTTTTATGCGCTGCATCAGGTCCTCCAAAAGCGTCTGTAAAATGAGTTACTAAACTTTTTTTCACTTCAGATAAATATTGATTTGGAAGCACAACATCTGAATCTAAAATAATAAAATAAGTGCCAGATGCATTTTGCATTCCAAAATTTCGACTTGCTCCTGCACCACTGTTTTCTTGAAAAAAATATTTTAAAGGAAGCTGACTTTTATATTTTTTAACAATGACATCACTTTTCTCGGTAGAACCGTCTTCAATAATCAGCACCTCAAAATCATCAGAGAAATCTTGTTTTGTAAGACTTTCTAATAGTTCGTCAATTTCGTTTGGACGATTGTAGACGGGGATTATTAAAGAAAATTTAAGTTTCAAAGTTTGAGCGTTTCAAAATTAAGTAGTTTTTAAACGATATTGTAAATGTAGAAAAATTAAAAAAGTTGAAAGATTTTATTTCTAAAAACTTTCAACTTTAAAAATGCTTTTTATTTTTTTGTGTCCTGAAAGCTGGCAAACAAGTTTAGCCCTGATTGAGCGGTCTGTTTGAGCTCTCCCGCTTTTAGGCGGGAAGCGAGTAGCGAAAGCAGGAAAAGCTTCAAAAAAAATTATTCGAACCTCTCCATAACGGCATCACTTACCCCCATATTGGAGAATCCGCCATCATGAAATAAATTCTGTAAGGTTACTTTCTTTGTCAAATCCGAAAACATAGAAATCGTATAATCTGCACACTCTAGTGCCGTTGCATTTCCTAGTGGACTCATTTTCTCTGAATAGGTGATAAAACCATCGAATCCTTTTACACCTGTTCCAGCTGTTGTTGGCGTTGGCGATTGGGAAATTGTATTGACTCGTACTTTATGATCTCTACCAAAAAAATAGCCAAAACTTCGAGCAATAGACTCTAAATAAGCTTTATTATCTGCCATATCATTATAATCGGGGAAAGATCTTTGTGCGGCCATATAAGTCAGGGCAACGATAGATCCCCATGCATTCATGGCTTCTTTTTTGTATAAAACATTTAATAATTTATGGAAAGAAACAGCAGAAACATCCCAGCCTTTTGTGGTAAAATCATAGTTTGGATCTGTATAGGACTTCCCTTTTCTAACATTTACGGACATGCCTATTGAATGTAAGACAAAGTCAATTTTACCGCCCAAAATCTCCATAGATCTTTCTACTAAGTTTTCTAAATCATCGATAGAAGTTGCATCTGCAGCAATAATTTGTGAACCTGTTTTTTTTGCCAAAACATCTAATTCTCCCATTCTCATTGCAGCCGGTGCATTTGTTAACACAAATTCCGCGCCTTCTTCATGGGCTCTTTGGGCAGTTTTCCAAGCAATTGAATGTTGGTTTAAAGCGCCAAAAATAATTCCTTTTTTTCCTTTTAATAAATTGTACATGGTTGTAGATTGGTTGTTTGGTTGTTGGAACTTACTTCTTGTTTATACAACTAACGCAACAATTCTTTTGCGTGCGTAAGTGCTGTTTCAGAGATGTCTTTTCCACTTAACATTTCTGCAATTTCAATAATCCTTTCGGCTGTTGATAATTGCTTCAAGTTGGTCGTAGTAACTCCGTTTATTTCTTCTTTATATACTTTGTAATGATGGCTTCCTTTTGCTGCAATTTGTGGTAAATGTGTAATTGCAATTACTTGCATATCGTTACTCATTTGCTGCATTATAGCAGCTATCTTATTGGATACTTCTCCAGAAACTCCTGTATCAATTTCATCAAAAATGATGGTGGGCAATTGTGTATTTGCTGATAATACTTTTTTAACAGTCAGCATAATTCTTGATAATTCTCCACCAGAAGCTACTTTCTTTAACGCACCAAAGTTTCCTCCTTTATTCGCTGAAAACAGGAATTCTAATGCATCTTTCCCATTGGAATGATACGTATCTGTTGGGGTTATATTGATAGAGAAACGAGCGTTTTCGATTCCTAAATCCATTAATAAATATTGTAACTCTTTGGTTAATTTTGGTGTGGCATGATTTCGTGCGCTAGAAATTAAGCCGGCAACTTTATCTAATTTCTCTATAACTAAAACTATTTCGTTTTGTTTTTGTTGGATTACTTCGTCTGCAGTTGCTACTTGCGCTACTTTGTTTGAGAGTTCTTCAAAAATTTTGACGAGCTCTTGATTAGAATGTACTTGATGTTTTTGCTGCAAATTATACAACAATTGCAATCGATCATTAATTTCTGCTACTTCATTCGGGTTGAAATCTACATGTTCATTAGCCGTCTCTAATTCTGCAACAATGTCATCAATTTCAATTTTTACAGAAGTAATTCTTTCGGAAATTTCTTGATATTCTCTTGAGAAAGAGGCGATTTTAGTGAGTCTATTTTCTAAAGTATTTAGTAAGCTCTGGATTCCAATTTCCTCCGTATTTGTAATTCCGATGGCCTCAGATAAATTACTTTTTATTTCTTCTATGTTATTTAATATCTCTAATTTTTCTTCTAAAATTTGTTGTTCATCAACTTGAATACTTGCAGCTTCTAGTTCTTTAAACAAGTGCAAATTATAATCATATTGTTGATTTGCTTCAAGCTGTTTTGCTTCTAATTGTGCATGTTCTTTTTTTAAGTTATTTAGCTGAATATACCCCCTTTTATAGGACTCAATTCTTTCTTTATTTTTTGCCAACGCATCAATAATAGAAAACTGAAAATTCGTATCAGACAGTTGTATGGTTTGATGTTGCGAATGCACATCAATCAATTTAGATCTCAATTCATTTAAAACAGCGAGTGTAACGGGCGTATCATTTACAAAAGCTCTTGATTTACCAGAGGGCAAAATCTCTCTTCTAATAATAGTTTCTACTTCGTAATCTAAATCTAGTTCCTTAAAAAAATCTTGTAGCTGATAGTTGGAAATTGCCACTTTTGCTTCTACAATACATTTATTGGAAGTGTCTTTTAGTGAAGATAAATCTGCTCTGTTCCCTAAAACCAAACCTAAAGCACCTAAAAGTATGGACTTTCCTGCTCCTGTTTCTCCAGTAATAATGGACAATCCTGAAGAGAAATCAATAGATAAATGATTGATTAATGCGTAGTTATTGATGGAAAGTTGTGTTAACAAATCGGCTAATTTTTAGAAAAATAAAATTAGTGAAAATTGCATCAAAATTAATGTTTTATTTAATATTTCTCCACTTAGAATTATTGTTTGGAGATATTTTCTTGAGTACTTGCGTAAGTTTATTTTGATTTCTTGTAACAGGACCATCAGAATATATATTTACAATTTCGTCTGCTTTTGCATCAAAAAACAAACGAATTAAATAGTTACCCACCGTTTTGTTATAGATTTTTTCCAAAGAGATCACAGCATTTTCTATCGTCTGTTTTGCATTTTTTTTGTTGTTAGAAAAAGTATCAAATCCTTTTCTATGATAGTTATAAGTTGCTGTTCTAAAGGTAGTTAGTTTTGGTGATAAGAAATTATCAATCAATGAAAAACGATTCTGTTTCCCTACTACATTCTGCCAAGCACCTAAGCCACTTTGCTGTGCTTGCAACATTACGTTCTGAGCTTCTTTTAAATAGGCTTCTCCTCCGTTCTTTTTAAAAGTATCTGCATCTGCACCAAGAATAACATTCATATAAAAAACGATGGTAGAAATTAGATTACTATCAAATGAGTTTTTATTATAAATTAATGGATCGAACTCATTGTACTTAAAGTTAAAATCATTGTCTTTTAAATTCAATATAGGTGTTGCATAAGTAGTACCAAAAACGGGTCTAGTGGATTGAATTTGTATTGTTGAAGTAAAAGTATTTGCATCTCTAGAAGTTATAATGATGGTTAGAGCACAGTCTATTCTTTCAGCAGGTTTTACGCTTTCATCCGTCCATTCTGTTTGATTTACAAACTCCGACAAAGATCTTTGCAGGGTTTTAAAAACCTGTGTATTTGAGCCTTGAACTTGATTATAATTGACCGTAACCAAACAATTTAATTCTTGTGATTGGGTTAAAGAAACTGAAAATAAGATCAGAAAAAAGAATATAAGTTTATGCATTTTTTTTAGATTTTATATTTTTGAAACTGGAAATAAAACAAAAAAACAAGAACCTTCTATACGCTCTACATTTAAATTCTATTTATTCCTGATCCCTAATGCTAATTACGATTTCGTTCATAATATCTTTCGCAACAGCCAATTTTGATTTTAATTTAAAAGATTTTTCTTTCAAATTTTTATCAATGATAGTAATTTTATTTGTGTCTGTTGCAAAACCAGCTCCTTCATCTTGTAAAGAGTTTAATACAATTGCATCTAAATTTTTTCTCTTTAGTTTACTTTTTGCGTTTTCTAACTCGTTATCAGTTTCTAATGCAAAACCAACTAAAAACTGCTGTTGTTTTATTTCACCCAAAGAAGCTAAAATGTCTTTAGTAGGTATTAACTTAATATTTAACGTAGCATCCTTCTTTTTTATTTTCTGGGTAACTATATTTTTTGGTTTATAATCTGCAACTGCAGCAGAAAGAATCGCAATATCTACCTGTTTAAAATAGGCATGCGCAGCTTCGTACATTTCTTCAGCAGATACTACATCTATTTTTTTTATTAAAGCGTTTTTTGTTTGCTGATGACTTGGACCCGAAATTAAATAGACCTCAGCACCTAAATTAGCAGCTGCTTCTGCAATTGCAAAACCCATTTTGCCAGAAGAATGATTTCCAATAAAACGAACAGGGTCTATAGCTTCGTATGTTGGACCAGCTGTAAGTAGCAATTTTTTTCCTTTTAAAGGCAAAGATGATAAAATATCTTTTTCTATAAAGGAAACAATATCAGCAGGTTCCGCCATTCTACCTTCTCCCACTAAACCACTTGCTAACTCTCCAGAAGTTGCAGGAATAATTGTGTTTCCAAAAGATTTTAAGGTAACTAAATTTTCTTTTGTAGAAGGGTGAATGTACATATCTAAATCCATTGCAGGAGCAAAATAAACAGGACATTTCGCTGATAAATAGGTTGCTAATAATAAGTTATCACAAGTACCACTGGCCATTTTTGAGAGTGTATTTGCTGTTGCTGGCGCAACTACAAAGTAATCTGCCCAAAGCCCTAAATCTACATGATTATTCCATTGTTCATTTTCATCTTCTGTATCATAAAAAGTTGAGTGAACAGGGTTCTTCGAAAGTGTAGAAAGTGTGAGAGGTGTTATAAAGTCTTTAGACGCAGGAGTCATAATAACTTTGACTTCTGCGCCTGATTTTATAAATAAACGAACTAAACTAGCTGTTTTGTATGCAGCAATTCCAGCAGTAATTCCTAAAAGAATTTTTTTACCACTTAAAACAAACATTATTCAGTGTCTGGGTTTCTAAAATATACTTTATTGTTTAACCACTCTTCAACTGCAATCGCTGTTGGTTTTGGTAATCTTTCGTAAAATTTAGAAACTTCTATTTGCTCTTTATTTTCAAAAACTTCTTCTAAGCTATCATTAAAAGTTGCAAACTCTTCTAATTTATCAACTAATTCTTTCTTTAAGTCACCACTTACTTGATTTGCTCTTTTAGCAATAATAGAAATAGCTTCATAAATATTTTGTGTAGGAGCTTCTATTTCATTTTTATCATAAGTAATCGTACTCAATACTGCTTTTGTGTCTTTGTAATCCATAATTCGTTTATTTCTTTTGTGACCTTTTAAATTCTTTTTGTTTTGCAAATATCGCTGCTACCTCTTTTTCTGTTGCATCTAAAGTCGCTAACATTTCATTAGAAGCTTCCATAAATTTAGATTCAGGAAAGTTTCTTTTAAGTTTTTCGTATGCTTCAATAGCGTCTTTAATACGTTCCGGTTTTCTTCTTACTGTACTTTTTAAAACAAAATCGTGCGCCGCTTTTAATCGGTAATAATACGCTTCCTCTTTAAATTCTGAACCTAAATAATCTGACAATAAATTATCAAAAGCCTGAATTGCAGATTTATAATTTCTTAAATCATAATCAGCTGTTCTATAATAGGTTTTTGCAATTTCGAAAGATTTCTTTTGAAGCTTATATCTTAATTCTTTGTAGTGGGTATTTGCCTCTTCAGTTCTATCAGAATCTGGATAGGTATCAATAAATGTTTGAAAAGCTTCTAAAGCTTTCTTTGTATCTGTTGCATCTAAACTAAAACGTGGTGATGCTAATTTATAACTATAAGCAGATAAAAAAGAGGCTTCTTCTTTCTTTGAACTTTTAGGATAATTTTTAGCGAATCGATCAAAATAATAACCAGAAGTGCTATAACTTTTTTCATTAAAATTTGATTGAGCAACCATAAACTGGATTCGTTCCATTTGAGGTTTCCCTCTGTAGGTTGGTGTAATTTTCTCGAACAAACGCAAAGCTTTACTGTACTTATTACTTTCGTACATTTTGGTCGCCATTTTATATTGCTCTTCGGCGGTACCTCTGTTTAATACTTTCTGATATTCACCACAGGAGAATAAGACAAGTGAAAACATCAATAAACACGCTAAATTTTTAATTTTTTGCATCGTGCAAAATTAGTGATTAAATATGGATTAATAAAACGTTTTTTTACACAGTAAATTGTGCAGTACAATTATCTACAAAAAACCTTAGTAAAGCGATTAATTGTTACTAAAGATTTGTTAATATTATTTCAATTTTTTGAAGTCGTTTTTTTAAAAATTGATAAGCGCTTCTTTTTTATGGTTTCAGGCAGGGTCAATCACTAAAAATCTAAAACAAATTTACTGATTTTAGTACTCAACGCGGCACTTGCTTTTACTAAAGGTAAACGAACTTCATTACTACAAATAGTTAACACTTGTAAAACTTCTTTTATTCCTGCAGGATTATTTTCTTCAAAAATGTAGTCTACAATATCCATCATTTTATAATGAAGTGCATAACCTTCTTTATTATTCCCTTGCAATCCATGATTGATCATGGTAGAAAACTGCTTTGGAAATGCTTGTCCAATAACAGAAATCACTCCAGCACCACCTGCCAAGGCAACGCCCAATGCTAGATCATCATCTCCAGATATAATTAAAAAATCTGCTGGCTTGTCTTTTAATAAAGTATAATATTGTTGTTTATTATTTCCTGCTTCTTTAACAGCTACAATATTATCGAAATCTTTTGCCAAACGTAAAGTAGTAGCGGGCTCCATGTTTTTAGCAGTTCTGCCAGGTACATTGTACAAAATTATAGGTAGATCTGTTGCTTCTGCAATGGTTTTAAAGTGCTGATAAAATCCTTCCTGAGTTGGTTTACTGTAATAGGGTGCTACAGAAAGAATTCCATCCAAACCTGTAAAGTCTCTTGTTTTTAATTCTGCAACAACCAACCCCGTATTATTACCTCCAACACCTAAAACCAAAGGCAATCGACTGTTATTTGTATTGATAATGACCTGTATGATTTCTTGCTTTTCTTCGGCTGTAATTGTACCACTTTCAGCGGTTGTACCATTAATAACTAGATAGTCTGTTCCGTTTTCAATATTGTAGTTTACCAACTTTACAAGTGCATCAAAATCTACACTTAAATCTTTTTTAAAAGGGGTAATCAACGCAACTCCAGTTCCAATAAATTTCTGCATTTTATAATATTTTAAGGCCGTAAAATTACAATTTTAAGATGGATATTATTACTAAATTGTATCTTCTTACTAAGAATACACAACTTTATTCTTAAAGTTTAATTTTTTAGTTTCTCAAGAATTTGAAGGTACTTTTTGAGTTCTAAAAGAAATTCGTCTATTTTAATTGCTGCTTCAGCAATTTCTAATTCATATAATTTTGAATTGACACCTGAAAAACCAGTTTTAAAACTAGCATTGGCTTGTAAAATTGCTTTTTCTAAATATAAATTTTTCACATCAAAATAACCAATTAATAAATCAAACGGTTGTGCTAAAAAAATTTGAAAATTAGGTTGTACAAAAGTACCCTTCCAATTCATATCTTTTTCTGAAAAATGTTTGTAGGAAACAGTAGCTGATTTATCAAATTTCTTGAAACTATATATTTTAGAATTTCTAATCCCAAGTATCGATTCAACTTTTGATTGTAACTCTATTTTTGATGAAATTTCATCCGTAGTTAAAATACCAACGGTTATGATCTCTTTTTTAGAAACAGTGCTGTTTTCTTCTAATCTTGAAAGCATTTTATCAAACTTCCTTCTTATTCTAGCTTCTTTTAATTTGGATAAATTCATCAATTAAATTCGATTAACACCGCAAAAATAGGAATTATTTACTCTTAATTTATAATAAAATAAAACGATTTTTAGAAATTATACAAATACGATCAACACTGGGCATTCTAGTCAATCAAGATCTATTAAGTAAGTCACTATTAAATTTTCAACAACTAACTTTATCGTTTTATTTATCAATCATTGTTAATGAGTAGTATTTTTTTTTACAACTTTTTAAGATTAACTTCCGTAAAAATAAAAAATCGTTTTATTTTTACGGAAATCAAGTAACAGGGGTATCGATACAACAAGCAAAAAAAAAAGTAAGATTCAAATTATCATTAAAAACTTTTTTTTTAATTTATATACTTTTAACTTAATAACTTTTTAAACACACACATGTCAAAAAAATCAATCTTAAATAAAGAATCACTTACCTTTTTAGAGAAATACCTAAACAATGCTGCTCCAACGGGCTATGAATGGGAAAGTCAGAAAATTTGGATGAACTATTTAAAACCCTATGTAGATACTTTTATTACGGACACCTATGGTTCTGCTGTTGGAGTTATAAATCCAGATGCAAAATACAAAGTAGTGATCGAAGGGCATGCAGATGAAATTTCTTGGTATGTAAATTACATTTCAGATAATGGTTTGATTTATGTCATTAGAAACGGAGGTTCTGACCATCAAATTGCACCTAGTAAAATTGTCAATATTCACACTAAAAAAGGGATTGTAAAAGGCGTTTTTGGCTGGCCAGCAATTCACACAAGAGACAAAGCAAATGAAGAAGCACCAAAACCTGACAATATTTTTATTGATACAGGTTGTACAACCTTAAAAGAGGTGGAAGCCTTAGGCGTCCATGTTGGTTGTGTAATTACTTATCCAGATGAATTTCATGTTTTAAACGGAGACAAATTTGTATGTCGCGCTTTAGACAATAGAATGGGTGGATTTATGATTGCAGAAGTAGCTCGTCTACTAAAAGAAAATAAAAAAGAACTGCCTTTTGGATTGTACATTACAAATTCTGTACAAGAAGAAATTGGACTTCGTGGAGCAGAAATGATTACACAAACAATACAGCCAAATGTTGCTATTGTTACGGATGTTACGCATGACACTACCACACCAATGATAGACAAGAAAAAAGAAGGATTATTAGAAATGGGAAAAGGGCCAGTGATTGCTTATGCTCCTGCTGTTCAACAAAAATTACGGGATTTAATTACAGAAACCGCAGTAGCTAAAAACATTCCTTTCCAACGTTCTGCGCTTTCTAGAGCAACAGGTACAGATACTGATGCTTTTGCATATAGCAATGGAGGTGTTGCGTCTGCATTGATTTCTTTACCTTTAAGATACATGCACACTACGGTTGAAATGGTGCATAGAGAGGATGTAGAAAATGTAATTAAAATGATTTATGAAACATTATTAAAAATAGAAGAAGGAGAAACCTTTTCTTATTTCAAATAATTAATTCAATGACACGAATTTCACAAGTTCTCATTCCTTTCTATTTTTGAAGATTTGTGAAAATCTTGTCTTTTGCCATGGACGAGCTTATTGATATTTTAACCCCTGAAGGAACCCTAACAGGTAGAAGAGCACTGAAATCTGAAGCGCATAAAAACGGTTGGTTTCATGCGACAGTTCATATCTGGCTATTTACTTCGGATGAAAAAATACTCCTCCAAAAGAGGGCACTGACAAAAAAAGTGTTTCCAGGTTTGTGGGATATTTCTGTCGCTGGTCACATTGGTGCTGGAGAAGGAGTTTTAGCCTCTGCAAAAAGAGAAATTTTTGAAGAAATTGGTTTAAATATTAAAGAAAAAGACCTCATTAAAATAGGAACAAGAATCCACCAAGTTTCTCACGAAAATGGAATTCAAGACAATGAGTTTCATCATGTTTTTATAGGAGAATTGAAAGCTCCTATTTCAGATTTAATCCCTCAGAAAGAAGAAGTTGCAGGCATTCAATTATTCGATTTAGACATTCTTAGAAACACAAAAAAGAATGAAAACATTTTGCTTTCTAGATTTCATGAGTATTATTGTACAGTGTATGATAAAATCAATAAGCATCTAAAAGGAGAGAAATAATGGTAAACGGACAAACTTTGAGCTACGGATATATCACGAACTAATTAACGGGTTTTTCAAAAAATGAAGCAGGTAACTTACCTTGACTAACCAAGGGTAATATAAATTCTGTAATAGGTTTTATAGAGGTCATTAGAACTCCATTTTGGTCTTTTTTATACCAAGTAATTTCTTTTGGTAATAACAACCCACTTACATCTTCCCATTGGTTATATTTAATAATAGTAACTGTATTAGAAACTTTTTTATCGAAAAAAGTAACGGTATAACCTAACCACTCCATTTGATAAGTTTCTGGGTGGTAATACACAAAATAATTATCGTCTGGCGAAGTTCCTTTCCCTGGTTTGAATGAAATTTTATATCCTGGATACTTTGTGTCTTCAAAAACCAAATCAGCTACTTTTTCATAACTAATTCCATCATCAGCTAACACAAAAGGCATTGCATAAAAATAAAAATATAAATTATAGTAAAAAGCAGGGTTCCCTTTAAAAGCTCCTTTTTTAACTTCATCTAACCATACTTCTTTCCCATCAAAACCTAAAGAATATTCTGGCGTATTAACTACTGTTTTTCTAGAATGTAATGACACTGTATGCACTTCTTCTCCTTTATTAAAAGATAGTATTTGTGCTTTTTTCCAAGTAGTGATGCCTCCATGTTTTTCGAAAATTTTTCCTAATTCTAGTGGAAAATTCTCTTTTTTTTCTTCAATAATTGCTTCCTTATTTTTGTTCTTTTTTGATTCGTTTTTACAAGAAATTGCTAATACTATTATAAAGAATAAAAGTATTTTTTTCATAAGTTGATTTTCGTTTATTTTAATAGATAGTTATGTCGTTTTTTTGGAGAAAGTTTACAAAAAACCAAATTTTTAAATTTTTGATTGATAGGTAAATAAATCAAAATACCTTCCTTTTGTTGCAATTAACTCATCATGTGTACCTCTTTCAACAATACTTCCAGATTCTATAACTAAAATTTGATCAGCTTGTTTTATGGTACTTAGTCGGTGGGCAATGACAATGGTCGTTCTATCTTTTACTAATTCAGACAAGCTTTTTTGAATTAAAGATTCACTTTCTGTATCTAAACTCGAGGTTGCTTCGTCTAAAATTATAATTTTAGGGTCTGCCAAAATTGCTCTAGCAATTGCCAATCGTTGACGCTGACCTCCTGAGAGTTTTACCCCTCTTTCTCCAATTAAAGTATCTAAACCTTTTTCAAAGCGATCCGTAAATTCATTAACATAAGCTGCTTTTACAGCATTTTGTAAATCTTCTTCGGAAGCATTAGGTCTTGGAAATAAAATATTTTCTTTAATAGTTCCTTCAAACAAAAATTCATCTTGTAAAACGACACCTAAATATTTCCTATAACTAGACAATTTTACTTTAGACATGTCTTGATTGTCAATGGTGATTTTACCTGATTTTGGATTTAAAAAGGTAGCAGACAAGCCCGCTATTGTAGATTTTCCAGAACCAGAACTTCCAACCAAAGCAGTTACAGAACCAGAAGGAACTTGAAAACTGATATTATTTAACACGTCTTTTCCTGCTTCGTAAGAAAAAGACACATCATCAAAAACAAGGGTTCCTTTCATGTTTTCTATAACAATTGACCTCTGTGGATCGTCTTCTTCGGCAGGCATATTCATTAATTCTTCGGTTCTATCCAGACCAGCAAGCGCTTCTGTTAATTGGCTTCCAATATTACTCATTTGAACAATAGGCGCAATCATAAAACCTAACAGTAAGGTAAAAGAAAGAAAGTCTCCAACAGTTAATTCGCCTGTCATAATTTTATAACCTCCAATTCCCATAATTCCTGTAGAAGCAATTCCTAATAAAAAAGTGGCAGAACTTGTCATAAATGCTGTTGCCGTTAAACTCTTTTTTACATTTTGAAACAACTTGTCTACACCTTTTTCAAAAGTTTCATTCTCTTGTGCTTCTGCATTAAAGGCTTTGATAACTCTCACCCCAGAGAGTGTTTCCGTTAACCTTCCTTTTACATCTGCACTTATAATGCCTCTGTTTCTAAAAATAGGACGTATGTATTTGAATGCTTTTAAAGCCACAAGGCCAAAAACTGCGACAGGAACCAACACAAAAAAGGTCATTGACGGACTTATTTGAATCAGTAAAATCATAGAAATTACTGCTGTAATTGTTCCCCCAACAAGTTGAACCAAACCGGTTCCTATTAAGTTTCTAACTCCTTCTACATCACTCATAATTCTAGAAACTAATGCACCTGATTTTGTGTTATCAAAAAAACTTATGGGTAAAGACACTACTTTTTTTTGAACTTGCGCTCTTAATTCTGAAATTAAAAACTGTGCCTGTACACTTAAAATTCTGGTTAACAAAAAAGAGGTGATGGATTGTACTAAAATTGCCAATCCAACGATAAATAATAAATGATATAATTGGTCATAATCTTTATTCGGAATTACCTCATCTAACAAAGCCTTACTTTTCCAAGGCAACACCAAGCTAGAGAGTCTACTTAAAACAATAAGAACCAACCCTATGAAAACTAATTTTCGCTTTGGCCAAATAATTGTTTTAAACGCTTTTAAGATGGAAACTTTGGGTTTATTTTTTTTTGAATCTTTAAGATGCTGCATAATTTATTTTAAAATATAGGTAACTAGCAATTGTCAATTTATATGCCATTTAAAAAATACTGACATATTTACAAAGTTACAACATCCTAAAAGACCTCACAGGATTTAAAAACCTGTGAGATCTAAAAAATGTATCAATTATTTACTAAAGCGACTTGCGTGAGCGATAGAAACGACATCCTTTTTGTTTTTTTGAGCAAAAAGATATCGTGAATAGCGCAGTTTTTATTTTTCGTAAAAACACGCCATAAAAAATTAAATTACTTTACAATCTATTTTCTATAATACTTTCTACAACTTCCGGATTTAATAAGGTGGAAACATCTCCTAAATTATCCATTTCATTACACGCTATTTTACGTAAAATACGTCGCATAATTTTTCCTGAACGTGTTTTTGGTAATCCGTCCGAAAATTGAATTTTATCTAGTTTTGCTATGGGACCAATTCGATCAGTTATCAACTGATTGATTTCTTTTCTTAAATTGTCCTGATTTCTAGTTTCTCCAGTATCTTTTAAAGTAATATACCCATACAAAGCACTCCCTTTAATATCATGAGGGAAACCTACAATTGCAGATTCTGCTACTGCAGGATGTTCGTTAATCGCATCTTCTATGGGTGCAGTTCCCAAATTATGACCAGAAACAATAATGACATCATCTACCCTACCTGTAATTCGGTAATACCCCACCTCATCTCGTAAAGCGCCATCTCCTGTAAAATACTTGTTATTATATGCAGAAAAATAAGTTTCTTTATATCGTTGGTGATTTCCCCAAATAGTTCGAGCGATACTTGGCCAAGGAAATTTTATACACAACCTTCCTTCTACTTGATTTCCTTTTAATTCTTTTCCATTTTCATCCATTAAACAAGGTTGAATACCAATAAAAGGTAAGGTTGCATAGGTAGGTTTTGTTGGTGTTACATAAGGAATTGGTGTAATCATGATGCCCCCCGTTTCTGTTTGCCACCAAGTATCAATAATCGGACTTTTCTTCTTTCCAATAGTGTCATTATACCAATGCCATGCTTCTTCATTTATCGGTTCTCCTACAGAGCCCAACACTTTTAAAGAAGATAAATCATATTTATCTACCAATTCTGTTCCGTGTTTTGCTAAAGCTCTAATGGCTGTTGGAGCTGTATAAAATTGATTCACCTTATGCTTTTCTACAATTTCCCAAAAACGCCCAAAATCTGGATAACTTGGCACACCTTCAAACATCACTGTGGTTGCTCCGTTGGCTAAAGGACCATAAACGATATAAGAATGACCGGTTATCCAACCAATATCTGCCGTACACCAATACACATCATTTTCCTTATATTGAAACGCATTTTTAAATGTATATGCTGAATAAACCATATATCCTGCTGTGGTATGTACCATTCCTTTCGGCATGCCTGTTGAACCTGATGTGTATAAAATAAATAATGGCGCTTCTGCGTCCATAATTTCTGCTTCACATGTTGTAAGTGCCCCGTCCAATAAAGGTTGTAACCATTGATCACGACCAGGTTTCATATAGATATCGGTATGGATTCTTTTTGCAACCAAAACAGTTTCAACACCAGCACAATTTTCTAAGGCTTCATCTACAATTCCTTTTAAATCGATTGTTTTTGCGCCTCTGTAAGATCCATCTGCAGTAATGACCATTTTACAATCGGAATCATTAATTCTTGTTGCCAATGCCACAGCAGAAAAGCCGGCAAAAACCACCGAATGAATTGCACCAATTCTTGCACACGCTAAAGTTGCAATAGCCAATTCTGGAATCATAGGAACGTATATACAAACTCTATCTCCTTTTTTTACCCCTTGCGCTTTTAATACATTTGCAAATTGGTTGACTCTTTCAGAAAGTTGTTTATATGTAATATGCTCTGCAGCTTCCTCCGGATTATTAGGTTCAAACAAAATAGCTGTTTTATCTCCTCTTGTAGCCAAATGCCTATCTATACAGTTTTCTGTAATATTTAATTTGGCGCCTTGAAACCATTTTATTTCTGGCTTGGAAAAATCCCATTCTAAAACTTGATCCCATTTTTTTCTCCAAACAAAATGTTCTTCCGCGATTTCTTCCCAAAAATTTTCTGGTTCGCGAATGGATTTTCTATAAACTTGATAATATTCTTCTAAATGTTTGATGTGATAATTGCTCATTGTTTAGCTAAATTATTTATTGTTTTAAAAATAAAGTTACTAATCTATATAAAAATATGTAAAAAAATGTAAAAAAATTATTTATTCGACTTACGACACATTTCAGTAGATGAAAAACAAAAAAAGTAATAATTCAACAGCAATTACAATAGAAGAATATTATATTTGTTTTGTATGCATTTTCACATTCTTTTAGAAACCATTTCACAAAATTGGCACATAATTTCACTCTTCTTTATAGTTGCAATATTATATTCTTCTGTAGGTTTTGGTGGTGGTTCTAGTTATTTAGCCATCCTCGCGTTAACAGGGATTATTTATACGCAAATAAGGGCTACGGCGCTACTATGTAACATCGTGGTTGTTTCTGGAAATGTATTCCTATATTATCAACAAAATAAATTAGACTTAAAAAAAATAATTCCATTGGTTTTATTTAGTGTTCCTTTTGCATATTTGGGTGGTTACTTAAAAATAAGTCAAGAGTTCTT
Source organism: Polaribacter sejongensis (assembly GCA_949545755.1). Lineage (GTDB taxonomy): Bacteria > Bacteroidota > Bacteroidia > Flavobacteriales > Flavobacteriaceae > Polaribacter > Polaribacter sejongensis_A. The sequence continues at coordinate 44,547 of CATITK010000021.1, forward strand.
CTTTATACTATTAGGATTTACGCTCTTATTTGCAGCAATTTCAATGTGGATTACGAAACGAATTGTTGCTTCAAATAAAAAAAACATCCCTACAAAAAAGGTTAAAAATGCTGCTTTTGGTGGATTTATTGGCTTTATTTCTGGAATGATTGGTATCGGAGGAGGTATTTTCTTAGCACCTCTTTTACATTTAACCAATTGGGATACGCCAAAGAGAATTGCTGCAACGGCAAGTCTTTTTATTTTAGTAAATTCTATCGCTGGTTTGATGGGTCAATATTCTAATCCTGATTTTATAATTAATTGGCCGCTAACATCCGTCTTATTAGTGACCGTTTTTATAGGTGGAAGAATTGGAAATACGATTAGTAATCAGCTGTTTTCGCCAATCCAACTAAAAAAAGCTACTGCTATTTTAATCGCTTTTGTAAGTATTCGTGTTTTATGTAAACACTTTTTCACATGAGTCGTTGATGGTTTTTAGTCTTTAGAAAAGTGAGACGTTTCAATCAAAAAAATATTAAAAATTGGCAACTTTAAAACTTTGTAACTTTGCAAGGTTCAAACTTTAAAAAATAAAAAAATGTTAGAAAGTATTTTTACACTATGCATGCTCATCCTTTTACAAGCTGTTCTTGGTTTTGACAATCTATTGTATATTTCCTTAGAGTCTAAAAAAGCGCCAGAAGCAACTCAAAAACAAGTTAGAAAAACAGGAATTTTAATAGCAATTGTATTAAGAATTGTATTACTATTTGTCTTAGTCTCTATCATTGATTTTTTTCAAGAACCTTTTTCTTTATTAACAGGGGGAATTGAGAATGTTGTGCAGTTTTCATTTAATGGTCACAGTATCATTGTTTTAATTGGAGGTGGATTTATTCTTTACACAGCAATAAAAGAAATTTGGCATATGATTGCTACCGAAAATTTAGATAACGATGTTCATAGGGATGCTAAAAAAGCGAAATCTTCTAATGCAGTAATTTTTACTATTGTACTGATGAACTTAGTGTTTTCTTTTGATTCAATTTTAGCTGCAATTGGTCTTACTAGTGAAATAAAAAGTGCTACAAGTGCATTTATAATTATGGCAATAGCCATTGTTATAAGTGGTTTGTTAATGCTATTTTTAGCGGATAGAATAGCTACTTTCTTAGCAAAAAATAGAATGTATGAAGTGTTGGGATTATTTATTCTTTTTATTGTAGGGATTATGTTGGTTACAGAAGGAGGCCATTTGGCTCATATAAAACTTTTTGGAAACAAAATTGTACCAATGAGCAAAACTACATTTTACTTTGTAATTGCTATTTTGGTACTCATCGATGTTGTGCAGGGAAAATACCAAAAGAAACTTCTCTTGAAAAATAAATAGTGGTCCTGAGACATCATACAGAAACAACAATACCTAAAATAATAGACACTAAAAAAGCTGAACAATGTTATCATTGTTCAGCTTTTTTTGTAAATATATTTCTTTAATAATTCCTGTGATCTGTTTATACTTGTAATATGTACAGTGAAAAATTATTCCTGATAAACCCCCATTTGGGAATATTTATCCATTCTTTTAGAAACTAACTCTGCGTCATTTAAATCTTTTAATTCATCAAAAGCAGCAATAATTTGCTCTTGAACAGCTTTAAAAGCACCTGCTCTATCTGTGTGAGCTCCTCCAACAGGTTCTTGAATAATACCATCGATTAACTTTAATCGCTTCATATCTGTACCCGTCAATTTTAAAGCAGCAGCAGCTTGTTCTTTAAACTCCCAACTTCTCCATAAAATAGACGAACAAGATTCCGGAGAAATAACAGTATACCAAGTATTTTCCATCATATAGACTCTATCTCCTACTCCAATTCCTACAGCTCCACCAGAAGCTCCTTCTCCAATGACAATCGTAATAATAGGCGTTTTTAAACGCGTCATTTCTAAAATATTTCTAGCAATCGCTTCTCCTTGTCCTCGTTCTTCAGCTTCTAAGCCTGGATACGCTCCTGGAGTATCTAACAATGTAACAACAGGAATCTTAAATTTCTCTGCCATCTTCATTAATCGCAACGCTTTTCTGTAGCCTTCTGGATTTGCCATCCCAAAGTTTCTGTATTGGCGTGTTTTGGTATTGTATCCTTTTTGTTGACCAATAAACATAAAAGATTGATCGCCAATTTTACCTAAACCACCAATCATCGCTTTGTCATCTTTTACATTTCTGTCTCCATGAAGCTCCATAAAAGTATTTCCACAAAGCGCTTTCACGTAATCTAAAGTATAAGGTCTATTGGGGTGTCTAGACAACTGAACTCTTTGCCAAGGCGTTAAATTTTTATAAATATCTTTTTTAGCTGTTTCTAGTTTTTTTTGAATTTTATTACAAGTAGCACTTACGTCTACATCACTTTCTTTACCAATAATTTGGCACTTATCTAGTTGATCTAAAAGCTCTTTAATTGGCATTTCAAAATCTAAATACTCCATATAATAATTATTTGATTTTTAGTTCTTTTCAAGAACAAACATACTATAAAATTTGACTATTTGATTAAAAAGAAGTTACTTTTTTTCTAACAGTTTATAACCTACTTTCTTGCTTTCAAGTATAAATAGATTGCCAAAGAACCAAAAGCAATATTTGGCATCCAGACGTATAATAGAGAATTAACCCCTGCAACGGCGCCTAATACTTCCGATATTTTCATCAGGAAAACATAAAAGAACATAATGCCAATACCTATTGTTAAATTGACCCCTGTACCTCCTCTTCTTTTTCTATAAGCTAAAGCAACTGCAATAATTGTTAATATATAGGAGGCAATTGGTAAACTCGTTCTTTTATGAAACTCTACCAAATATGCATTTAAATTTTTAACACCTCTTTTTTTAGAAATCTCAATAAATTCATTTAATTCTCCTGAAGGCATTTCTTGTGCCAATGCAGATTTATAAATTAAATCTTTGGGTGTAAAGTTGAAAACAGTATCAATTGTTGATCCAGAAGAAATATGATCTCTATCTGAATAAATTTTACGGATTTTCCAATTTGAAAGGGTAAATGTAGAATCAGTATCATTAAAAACTATTCTGCTTGAAACTAATTTTGACTTCAATTGAATCCCATCGTAAACTTCGGATGTAAAATCGTAACCCGATTTTTTTTCTGTATTAAAATTTCGGATAAATATATAGGTACTGTCTGATAGCTGTAAACTAAACTCTTTTACAAATTTAAATTCATTTTTTTGCCGTCTACTTTTCAGATATTCTTTTTCGAATTTTTTTCTTTCTTTACTACTATTTGGTACCCCAAAGTGATTCATCCCTAAAGAAATAATAGTTATTAAGGAAGCACCTACAAAATAAGGAAACAAAAATCGTGTAAAAGAAACTTTTGCATTTGTAATGGCTATAATTTCTGTATTGTTTGAGAGTTTAGACGTAAAGACGATTACAGCAATAAATAATGCCAAAGGCATAAAGGTATTTGCATAATAGATAATGAAATTCTTGTAGTATTCATCTACTATTTGCTGAAACCCTAAATCTGTATGTTCTAAAAAGTTATCAACCTTTTCTGAGATATCAATCGCAATAGCGATAGGAATCAAGATTAATAAGGTGAACACAAAAGTTACCAAAAATCGTTTTAATATGTACCAGTCTATTATTTTCAAATTATTATTGTTAGTTTTTTGTCGTTGTATTCTAGTTCTTGTCGTTAACTAAAAACGAACCACTACAATCTCTTATCCATTTGTTTCACCATTTTATCTTTCCATTCTCTAAAATCTCCTGCTAAAATATGTTTTCTTGCCTCACGGGTTAACCATACATAAAACCCTAAATTGTGGATGGATGCAATTTGTTTTCCTAACATTTCTTTTGCAGCAAAAAGATGACGTAAATAAGCTTTTGAATATAGGGTATCTACCCAAGTAATTGCCATCTCGTCTATGGGAGAAAAATCCTCTTCCCACTTTTTGTTTTTAATATTGATGGTTCCATGCGCTGTAAACAACATTCCATTTCTCGCATTTCTTGTTGGCATTACACAATCGAACATATCAATACCCAAAGCGATATTCTCTAAAATATTTATTGGTGTCCCAACGCCCATTAAATATCGTGGTTTATCTTCTGGTAAAATTGCAGTAACCACTTCTGTCATTGCATACATTTCTTCTGCTGGTTCCCCTACAGAAAGACCTCCAATTGCGTTTGCTTGTGCTCCAGCATTTGCTATGTATTCTGCAGATTGCGCACGTAAATCTTTATAGGTACTTCCTTGAACTATTGGAAAAAAAGTTTGTTCAAACCCATATTTAAAAGGTAGTTTTTCTAAATGATTCATACATCTATTCAACCACCTATGGGTCATGTGCATCGAACGTTTTGCATAATTATAATCGCAAGGATAGGGAGTACATTCATCAAAAGCCATAATAATATCTGCTCCAATTATTCGCTGCGTTTCCATTACATTTTCTGGTGTAAAGAAGTGCATAGAACCATCTATATGGCTTTTAAATTTCACGCCTTCTTCATTTATTTTTCTTCTTCCGGATAAAGAGTATACTTGATAACCTCCTGAATCAGTTAAAATATTACTGTCCCAGTTCATAAACTTGTGCAAACCCCCTGCTTTCTCTAAAATATCCATACCTGGTCGTAAGTATAAGTGATAGGTGTTTGCTAAAATTATATCCGGCTTTATTTCGTTTTTAAGTTCTGTTTGGTGTACCCCTTTTACGGTACCAACTGTGCCAACAGGCATAAATATTGGCGTTTCTATAGTTCCATGATCAGTCGTTATTACTCCTGCTCTTGCCTGACTTTTTGGGTCTGTGGTTTTTAGGTCGAATTTCATTGATGGCAAAGATACTATTATTTAAGAATTGAGAAATAAATGAGGTGTTATAAAAACGAAAAAATAGCCTTATACTTTTACATATAAAAAAAGCGGTTAAGGTTTGAAATGAAAATCTTTCTTGTATTGAACTTTTTTTAGTATCACATAGAAACTCAAAAGTTATCTCCGTTTTCTTTTTGATGAAAACCCCGAATTGGCTCTTTGGCTCTTTGGTGAAGATTTTCTAAAAGAAGCACTTTTTCTATTAAAATCGTTTTTAGAAGGCGCTTGTTTTTTCTTTGAAACCTGCTGCTTCGGTTTTTCTTTAACTGGAGAGGCTTCTTGAGTTTTTGAAGATGTAGAAATCATAGCGTTAATTTCTTTCATTTCTTCTTCTGTTAATTCTCGCCAATCTCCTGCTTGCAAATAACCAAGATCAACATTCATGATTCGGGTTCTTTTTAACTTGGTTACTTCATACTCTAAGTATTCGCACATTCTACGAATTTGGCGATTCAAACCCTGTGTTAAAACAATTTTAAATACTTTTGCACTGATTTTTTCTACCAAACATTTTTTGGTTACGGTTCCTAAAATAGGAATTCCATTACGCATCTTTTCTATAAATTCATCTGTAATGGGTTTGTCTACAGAAACAAAATACTCCTTCTCATGATTGTTTCCTGCTCGGAGAATCTTATTCACAATATCTCCATCATTTGTCAAAAAAATTAAACCTTCAGAGGGTTTATCTAAACGTCCAATTGGAAACAATCTTTCTGGATAATTGACATGCTTAATAATATTGTTTGGTTCTCTTTCATCAGTTGTAGAAACAATACCAACAGGTTTGTTTAAGGCAATATATAAAATTACGTCCTTTGGTTTTACAAGCCGTCCATCAAACTTTACAACATCATTTTTACCGACCCTGTTTCCTAACTGAGTTGACTTACCATTAATTGTAATTCTACCTTCTTTTATATATTTTTCAGCTTCTCTTCGAGAACAAACACCTGAAGAACTGATATATTTATTAAGGTTTATAGATTGTTGTTTTATGTTTTCCAATGAAAAATATTTTCAGCAAAAGTAAGTATAAGATTATAATTCTATTGTTCTAAAGGTTAAATTAATTCTCGCTGTACTTACTTTTTTCGTTGGTGGTAATCTGTGCAACCAGTTTGTTTGTGTTCCTTTCTTCATAACCAATAAACTCCCGTTTTCTAAGAGAACATCTACACGTTGTTTGTTCTCTTTATGCTTAAAAGAAAATTTACGTGCCACTCCTAAAGATAGTGAAGCTATTACGCCATCTTTCTTTAACATTTTTTCCGCATCTGAATGATAGGCCATTCCTTCTGCTCCTGAATGATATAAATTTAACAAACAAGAGTTGTAGGTTTCTCCACTTGCATTTTCTATTATTTCTTTGAGTGCTAACAATTCTTTGGTAAATATCTTTGCCTTTTTTGTAATCTTAGAATAGGTGTAAGAAAATTCTGATGTTCCATACCAGGCGACCTTTCTTTTAGTAATTATCTTTTTACCAAATATAATTGCTTCATCATTTTTAAAATGAATCGTATCTCTTAATTTTTGATAATAAAAATCACATTGGTTATTATCTAAAATGGGACCATGGTAATTTGAAATTCCATCAAAAGGTAAAATATTTTTTATGATTGCTGTTGAGAATAAATCCATTGAAGTAAATATACATTTTTTAATGCTTCGAAAGAAAAATGTTTTTTGAGTAAAAACAAACTGGATGACAATAACTTAAAAAAAAATACTAAATTTACATTTTTAATCAAATATACAAACCCCTTACCCCCAATTATATGTTTGACCTTTCAAACCTGAACAATAACCTAGAAGGAACTTCACTAACCAACATCATTGTGATTGCGTTGGTTTCTTTTGCACTTTCCTCTTTAATAGCGATAACCTATCAAAGAACTTCTCGGGAAATTGAGAGTCCTAAATATTTTATTCAATCTTTAATTTTGATTTCTATTCCGGTAGCAACCGTAATGCAGGCAATAGGTGACAGTCTAGCGCGAGGTCTGGGAATGCTAGGAGCCTTAGCGATTATTCGATTTAGAACTACCTTGAGAAATCCAAGAAATATGGTTTTTATGTTTACCTCTATTGCAGTCGGTATTTCTGCAGGTATCTATGGAATTCATATTGCATTAATAGGCACAATTGCTTTTTGTTCCATCGTTTTTTTAATTTACTTTTCGCCAATTAGTAAAACAAATCATGTCGTAGGGAATCTCCAATTTGAAATTCCAGATAGTGCTTTAGAATCTGAAGATACTTGGCAAAAAATTGAAGAAATTTTAAAAATAAACTGTGTTAAATTCTCACTAACAAAATACAGTGTAGCTGGAAAGGGCAAAAACAAAGGGAGATCTAAAACAGTACTATTTGCATTTAAGATTAAAGTTGTTGATCAAGAAAAAGCCAAATACATTGTAAATAAACTATCTAAAACCGAAGGCGTGTTTAACATAAAAATTAACTTTATAGATGACTATGAAAAAATTTAGTCCTATACATATAGCTGCCCTACTTGCAGGCATCCTTTTAATCGTTTCTTTTTCATTAAGAATGAATACTTCAGTTACCTTTTATGGTTTTGCTGAAAATAAGGAAACACAAATTAATATGGAAAACCCAATAGAAGTTTCTCGAATTCATGTGACGACAGGACAAAAAGTAAAAAAAGGAGCTATTTTACTCGATGTGTTTTCTTCCATATTGCCCGTTAAAATTAATAATGCAACCTACAGCATCGAAGAATTAACTACCAGATACTCGATTTGGAAAACTGATCTAGACGGTCGCATTGCAGAGACTACGATTTTACTCAACGAAAAAAGAAGTAAATTTAAGGCGCAAATAGCAGAATATTATGCGCAATTAGAGAACAACAAAAAACTAGCCAATACGCTAAAAAGTATTGATCTAAGTAACACATCTCAACAAGCCAATTCCAATCCGATACTTATTAGAATTAACGCCCTAAAAGAAGAATTAAAATTTGCGGTGGATATCCTAACCACACAAATAAACAATTTAAAAACAGAGCGATTCGCTTCCAACAACCCATTGCTTTCTAGAATTAAAATACTAGAAAAAGAGTTGAAGTATTACCAGTTAAAAAAAGAAAAAGAAACCATTTTAGCTCCTTCAAATGGATTGATAGGAACTATTCATTGTAAGGAAGATGAAAAAATAGCCTCTTTTACACCGTTGGTTACTTTCTATGAAGAAAGCCCAACATTAGTTATTGGTTATATACATGAAGACCTACTTTTAAAGGTAAAACTTCAAGATATCATTACCGTCTTTTCAACATCAAGACCTGACATACAAAATACTGGTATTATTAAAACTTTAGGCTCTCGAATTGTTGAAATACCGCCAAGAATTAGAAAGATAAAAGAACTTAAAACTTTTGGTAGAGAAGTAATTATTGAAATACCACCTGATAATCCTTTTTTACAAAAAGAAAAAGTAACCTTAACCTTAGCTCAATAAAAATAGCCAAAAATAAAATGTGTTTTTCGTATAGACTTCAACTTTTATTATTTTTTTTAGGGATGTCTTTCCTTTCTGGAAATGCACAAAAAGGAATTTCAACGACCCAATTGCTTCTTGGAGCAAATCAAATAGAACAGGTAAAATTTGATTCTATTCAATTAGCATTTCTTAAAAATTACAATCATAATTTACAGCTTATAGACAATATAGAGTTTAGAACCGAAACAAGAGATTTACTTCTACCTAGACAAGAATATGCCATCAGGGTTAAACCCAATAGCTTGCGAGGGAGGCTTGCTAATAAAAAGGTCTACAGATCAAAAATTAATGAAGTTCAAATTCAAGGACGGATCCGACTTATTGAAGAATTAGAAGACCGCTATTATTTCTTAGTTGCTTATGTATTCAATAAGAAACTAATTGGTGCCTATCAGTTTAGAAAAACGCAATTAAAGGATAAAATATCACTATTAAAGACAGCTATTTACACCGAAGTTTTTAATGTAAATGACCTTATTGACACTGAAGAAGCGCTCTTTGATAATCAAATTATTTTACAAAACCTACAGCAATCACAAGTATATCATGATGCCATATTACAACTCATGATTGGTAATCGTAAAAACAATCATTATCTAAAAAGCGATGATGTTATAACTCCAGCACAAATTATTGCCAATGCTCTTATTGTAAAAACTCCAAAAGACAACTTAGAAATTCAGTTGAAACAATTAAAACTAGAAACTATAGAAGGCGAAATGAAATTAGATGTCGCAAAATCTAAAAAAATTATTGATTTTGTTCAAGTAAAATATGGTGGTAAGAATAGTAACTTATTTGAAGAAAAATTCGCAATAGGAATGGGTATAAACCTCCCATTCTTTGGAAACGTTAGAGAAAAAAAAGGGGATTATTATTTCAAGAAGCTCCGTACTGAAAGTGAAATATTAACACTTCAAAAACAACAAGAAAAAGTAGAAACCACTGCTGAAGAAAACTTTAGAAGAACAGTAACGAACTATCAAGTATACAGGGATCAAGCAGCAAATAGCAGTGTGTCTTCGCTTTTAAATACCTACAAAAAAATTGAAGGAATTTCACCGCTCATTCTATTAAAACTCGAGATGAGTGTTCAAAATAAAAATATTGAAATTATTAAAATCGAACAGCAACTCTATGAGACATACATAGAAATACTTGCCAGTAAAAATAGATTATTTCAAATACCTTTTAAAAACTTCCTGAGTACAAATAAATCGCTAGCGCAATAATGCTATTACTTTTATAACCTCCAAAAATTAGAGGGGTTTTATATTCTAAACTCAACCAACCTTCTATCCGAGCTGTTTGTATTTTAAAACGATTTACTACACGTTGTTTCCAATCTTAAAACATGCTAACTTTAGGTTTCTTATTATCTCCTATTTTTTTGTAAAATTAAGAGATTAACTATTTCTCTAACTGCATAAAATAATCAAAAATTTCTGGAACATTAGCACTTCCCATATCTGCACTAACAGCAGCCTTAAGATTTGTAGAAGTAGCTTCAGCAATAAGAGAAGTTGTACCAAGATCATTCATCATTTGCACAAAATATCCTAAATCTTTGTTCGCATTAGCAATAGAGAAACCTAAATCACTTACGTTGTCAACAGCATAATGTTTGCAAAATTTCATAAATGGAGAGTTTGAAGGCCCAGAAGACATGATGTCAAACAATTGCTGTGTATCTACACCTGCTAATTTTGCCGCAACGAAGGCTTGTGACATCGCAACAACGGTAGTCATACCTATAAAATTATTGATAAGCTTCGTTGTGTGTCCAGCGCCAAGAGCACCAAGATAGAATACATTTTCACCTTGTTCGTCTAAAACTGGCTTTACTTTATCAAAAGTTTCTTTATTACCTGCTGCCATAATGTTTAGCAATCCATCTTTAGCATGAGCAGGAGTGCGCCCTAATGGAGCATCAATCATGCCAGCACCTTTTTCTGCAAGAGCTTTACCTATTTTTATAGTAGATGCAGGGATCGATGTTCCAAAATCAATCAAAACAGCACCTTCTTTAATACCAGCAAGGATACCATTTTCACCATAAACAATCTTTTCAACAACAGCAGAAGTTGTAAGACATAACATAATGATATCACTCTTTGCAGCTAATTCTTTTGGAGAACTAGCTTCAGATGCATTACCCCGAGTAATAACTTTTGCAACTTCATCTTTATTAAGATCGATTACTATTAGCTCAAAACCTCTTTTTTGAAGATTTTCAACCATGTTACCACCCATAAGGCCAAGTCCTATAAATCCGATAGTA
>CATITK010000022.1 GCA_949545755.1 Polaribacter sejongensis
CCTGCTCCAACAGATTATGGTTTAGATTATAGTTTTGCATTGCCTAATAATTTAGATGATGGGCATAAAGTTTATATAGAGAATAATAAAATTTATGGATTGCGTTCTGATAAAATTTCTCCTTACGGCAAATCATTTTATGGAAAACAATACAAAGGATATGATGCCCCACAAAGAGTTACAGAGCAAGTAACAGATGATTTAACAAACAAATCTATGGAGTGGATGAAAAGTTTGGATAAAGACCAACCCTTCTTTTTATACTATGCAGCAGCTGCTGTGCATCATCCTATTGTGCCAAGTCCACAAATGCGAGGTAAAAGTAATGCTGGTGCTTATGGCGATTTTATTCAAGATATCGATCGTTCTTTAGGGGATTTAATTTCCTTTTTAGAAGAAAGAGGGATTAGAGAAAATACCATTATTATTTTTGCGAGCGATAATGGTGGTGATATTCCAAAGAAAAAAAATGTAATGCCCGAAAATTTTGCCATCAACAAAGGATTACAAATCAATGGAGATTATAAAGGAGATAAACATACTATTTGGGATGGAGGTTTTAGAATTCCGTTTATTGTAAATTATCCAAAGAAAATAAAAGGCGATCAAACTTCTAATGTAACAATCTCAACAGTTGATATTTATGGATTTTTGGCAGATTATATTGGTAATGATATGGGATTAGATTTAGAAGATGCACCGGATAGTTATAGCTTTAAAAAAGCTGTTTTAAAACCTAATAAATTTTATGAAAGACCCCCATTAGTACATAGAGATGCGCAAGGTAGAAAAGCAATTCGTTTTGAAGGGTGGAAATTCATTGAAGAAAAAAATAAAGACACAAACAAAAAGATGAATGCTGAAATGCTTTTTAGCTTAACAAAAGATAAAAAGGAATCTATTAATCTTGCTAAAACAGAAACAGCAGTTGTTTATAAAGCAAAGAACTATTTATCTAAAATTATAGAAAAGTCATCCAAAGAAATTTGGAAAAATAATTAAAAAAAATAGCGCAGCTTAAAACGTTTTACGCTGATTTTAAAACACAAGCTTCCGGAATTGGAATGCAAGAAATAAGTAACAAAAATAAATAACCACAAATGACATTTAATAATTACAAAACCCTTGGATTAATAGTCTTTTTAATACTAATTAGCACTACTAAATCAATTGCACAAAGTACTAAAAAACCAAACATTATCTTTATTATGACCGATGACCAAAGTGCTGTGGTGCCTTTAGATTCAGAGAAAAGAATACAATCGCGTCCTTTTGGATTTAATGGCGATAAAGAAGCACACACACCAATTATAGATGACTTGGCAAAGAATGGAATGATTTTTAACAGCGCGTATGTATCAAGCTCTGTATGTGTGCCTAGTAGATATACTATGCTAACTGGACGTTATGCCGGACGATCGGAAGGCCCCGCATTTATGAGTATGCATCCGAATGGCGTGATGACACGAGTAGAAAATAACACAGAAATAGAAAAAGATAAATCCAATTTACCTCGATTATTACAAGAAGAAGGGTATAAAACAGGCTTTGTAGGTAAAAGTCATCTTGTGGAACATAACATCGTTAACAATAAAAAAAATTGGGAAAAAAATGGCTTTCAGACCTATGCAAAAAATGCAGATCCTAATGATCCAGCAGTTTCTAAAAAAATGTTTGAGAACCATCAAAAATGGATAGAAGTAATTAAAAAATATGGCTTTGATTATGCGAACGCATTTTATGCAGGAAATTTAAGAGAACAATATAATGATTCTTTAAATGTTCATAATGTAGAATGGAAAAATAAGGCGGCTTTAGAATTTATCGACGAAAACAAAAACGATCCTTTCTTTTTGTATTACAGTGAAACGGTTCCTCATGGTCCAGCACCCTATAATATGAAAAACGGAAAATACTTTAGAGGTTTAGATTCAAACCCAAAATTTACAGGACAAGGATTGGTAGATGCCGATTACTCCTACTTACCCACTAGAGATGAGATCAAAGAAGAAATCAAAAATCTTGATAAAAAAGTAGCACACGCTTGGTTGCGTTGGTTTGATCATGCAGTTGGTGCCGTTGTAGACAAACTAAAAGCAGAAGGTATTTATGAAAACACCATTATTATAATTACGTCAGATCATGGGAACTACAACGGAGGAAAAACAAGCTTATATGAAAGTGGAACAAAAGTTCCTTTGATGATGCATTGGCCAAATGGAATTAAATCGAACCAAGTATATAACGAGTTAGTTCAAAATATTGATTTTACACCAACTTTTTTAGAACTAGCAGGGATAAAATTAAAAAATGTGAAATCAATATTAGACGGCGTTAGTTTAAAAAAGGTATTAGAAGGAACTAAAAAACCAGTGCATGATTATTTATTTTTTGAGATGGGTTACGCAAGAAGTGTGATGACTAAAGACTGGAAATACATTTCTGTGAGATATGATAAACTAAAACAGAACAGAATCAATAAAGGCCTAACATTTAAAGGATGGAAAGGTGCAGAACTTCAATACCCTTATTACACAAGAAATGGTCATTTGGGAAATATTGCATCAAAAAGCAGTGCTTTTTATTTTGATGCTGATCAAGTATTTGATTTAGTTAAGGATCCTCGTGAAACTAAAAATATTTTTGAAGACAACAGAGAAAAAGCAGAAGAACTTAAAATACTATTGACAAAAAGTTTGAAGTCATTTCCTAACCGGCCTTACGCTGAGTTTGTAAATTAAAATAAAAAAAGCTATGAGATCAATACTAGTAATTATTGCGTGCTGTTTTGTTTTAAAGAGTGCTGCTCAAAAAACGATAGATACTATCGCTACAAAAGCGGGTGGATTTGATATTCCTATTCGGATAAAATTACCAAAGAATACTACTTGTAAAAGTCCTGTATATTTCTTTGTGCATGGCGGTGGATGGAATGGCGGTACTGCAATAAGTGTTCCACCAGCAAGATTGCCTTCAGATGCTAATTATCTAGCGGATCAATTAGGGGTTATTTATGTAGGATTGGCATATAGATGTAAAGGCAACAATGCAACATTTGCGGATGCTATACAAGACTTAGAAGCGTCTGTTCAATGGTTTTTTGACAATGCAGATACCTACAATGCAGACCTTACAAGGATTGGTTTTGGAGGATCCTCAGCAGGCTCCACATTGGCAGCTGTTATGGCACAAAAATATAAGAATTGTAAACTATTAGTGGGTGCAGAAGGCATGTATAATTTAGTAGAACATTCAGAGGAAAGATCAACGTTTCCAAGTCAAAAAGCAAGAGAATTATACGGATTAGCGACGGAAAAGGAAAGTAAAAAAGCATCTGCATTTTATAATTTAAGGGAGCCCCCCCCTAGTACTTTATTGTTAAACGGAAAAGAGGATGACTTATGCCATTACACACAAACAGAAAGATTTGCTGAACAAATCAAGAAAAAAGGAGGCAACGTAAAAGTGGTTTTGTACGATGCTATTAATCACACCTGTTTAAACGCATCTTACCCAGAAGTACTAAAGAATAGTGTTTTAGAAATTGCGAACTTATTTATCGAAGCGTATAAATTAGAAAACAAAAATAGGAGTCAAATAGAAGTTCTTTTAGATAAAAGACTTCAAGGTATGTATCCTAAAGAATCCATTGCGGAAGACGATATTCTGGGCGCTTGGGAATTTAAAAATTTCATTCTCACATTAAATAAAAACGGACAAGGGTCTCTTTTAAATTCTAAAAATAATAGCACAAAAATATTCACATATACTTTAGAAAAAAATTCGATAACTTTTAAAGTAAATGGTAAGACAAAAATATTTTACATGCGAAAAA
>CATITK010000023.1 GCA_949545755.1 Polaribacter sejongensis
TTTATCTTTGTTTTAAAAATTTAAGATGAAAAAGAAAATATATTTTAGTTTACTATTATTAATAGTTACACTTTCAACACTTTCACAAGAAGAAGAGCAAATAGATAAAAAAAACAAAGTTACTTTTGGTATAAGTGCTGGTGTTAATTTTAGTTTTTTTAACACAGCTGTTAGTGAGTTAGGAAACAATAAATCACTTGGCTATAACAATTTTTTTAGATTTGGAAGTCATTTTAATGCTAGGCTTTTTTATCAACTGAATGATTATTTTCGCTTAGAATCGGGCTTTTCTTATACAGGAAAAGGGGAAGAGTATAGAAAGAAAAATAATGATGTGATTATTATTAGTCAGGGTAACTCAGAAAATGCTTATTACAAAACAAGATTTAGATTAGATTATTTTGAAATTCCGTTTGTTGTAGGTCTTAATTTAAAAAAGCTTTTTAAAAATGTTGCTTATAATACAAAACCTATTTTTTTTAATATTGGTTTTTCAGCAGCTTTCAATACCAAGTCAGATATACGAACAAATTATTACTCTCCCACAGGAAACTTGAATCGACCAATTATAGATGTTGAAGAAAATTTCAGAGAAACTCAATTTGATTTTGCAACCCCATTCATTATAAATTTTATGACTGGTTTTGATTTTTCTCACTACAAAACAAAAGAAGGTGATTTTATTATTGGCGTTTTATTCAGTCAAACACTTGGAGATGTTTATGAACAACAAAATATTTCTAATTTTAAAACTTCCAACAGTACGTTTACTTTTAGAATAGGTTTCAATTTTAAATAATATAGAACTATAGAGAACATTAAATAGTATCAATAAAGTTGATGGAAATATAAAAACTTCCCATCAACTTTTTTTATTCTTTCAGATCAAATCGATCAAGGTTCATCACTTTTGTCCAGGAAGCTACAAAATCGTTTATAAAACGTTCTTGAGCATCATCTGCTCCATAAACTTCTGCAACTGCACGTAACTCTGTGTTAGAACCAAAAATTAAATCGGCTCTTGTTCCAGAAAACTTCATTGCTCCTGTTCTTCGATCTCTTCCAATAAATTCTTTTTCTTCAGAATTTGTAGCTTTCCAAGTTAAAGAAAAATCTAGCACATTTGTAAAGAAATCGTTTGTTAAATGACCAACATTATCAGTAAAAACTCCGTGTTTAGAACCATCATAATTTGCTCCTAAAATACGTAACCCACTAACTAAAACAGTCATTTCTGGAATTGAAAGTGTTAATAATTGAGCTTTATCAATTAGTAATTCTTCTGCAGCTAATTTTAAATCTTTTTTGATGAAATTTCTAAATCCGTCTGCCCTTGGTTCTAAATACCCAAAAGAAACGATATCAGTTTGTTCTTGAGATGCATCTCCTCTTCCAGAACGAAAAGGGACTGTAATAGAATAACCCGCATTTTTCGCGGCTTGTTCTACACCTACAGAACCTCCTAAAACAATTAAGTCTGCGATAGAAACTGTTCCGTTAAAATCTTTTTGAATTCCTTCTAAAGCAGTTAGTACTTTATTCAATTCATAAGGATTATTCACTGCCCACTTTTTTTGTGGTGCTAACCGAATATGTCCTCCATTTGCACCACCTCTCATATCAGAACCTCTAAAAGTTGAAGCGGATGCCCAAGCAGTTGTTACTAATTGAGAGATCGATAATTCTGAACTTAAAATACTTCCTTTTAATGTTGCTATTTCAGCTTCTGAAAGCTTGTTTCCTGTCGGAATTGGGTCTTGCCAAATTAATTCTTCTTGAGGAATTTCTGGTCCTAAATAGCGAGAAACTGGTCCCATATCTCTATGTGTCAATTTATACCAAGCTCTTGCAAAAGTGTCTTCAAAGGCTTTATGATCTTTATGGAAACGTTTAGAAATGGCTAAATAAGCTGAATCCATTTTCATAGCCATGTCTGCCGTAGTCATCATTAAGGCTTGTTTTTCAGATGCATTTCCGGCTTTTGGAGCTGTTTTAGCATTAGATGCCGCAGTTGGTGTCCATTGATGCGCTCCTGCAGGACTTTTGGTTAACTCCCAATTATAATTTAGTAAAACATCAAAATATTCAGCATCCCATTGTGTTGGATTGGGCGTCCAAGCTCCTTCAATTCCACTTGTAATTGTATCTTCTAAAATTCCAGATTTATAAGTGTTTTTCCAACCAGTACTCATTTCTTCAATTGGTGCACCTGCAGGTTCTGCACCAACATATTCACCTGGATTTGCAGCTCCATGTGCTTTGCCAAATGTATGTCCTCCAGCAACAAGGGCAACAGTTTCTTCATCATTCATTGCCATTCTACCAAAAGTTTCTCTAATATCTATACTCGATTTTAAAGGGTCTGGATTTCCGTTAGGACCTTCTGGGTTTACATAAATTAATCCCATGTGAGCAGCTCCTAAATCACTTTCTAAATTACCGTCTTCATAACGTGCATCATTTCCTAACCATTCTGTTTCAGATCCCCAATAAATATCTTGTTCAGGTTCCCAAACATCTTCACGTCCACCAGCAAAACCAAA
>CATITK010000024.1 GCA_949545755.1 Polaribacter sejongensis
AAAATCAATGTCAGTATGACAGAGATATAACAAATGAGCAAACCAAAAATAATGCATTTAGACAATTTGTCGCTTCATAGTATGTTAAATGAAGATTCTGAATTAATTCCTTTAATGACTCCTGAAGATGAGGAAATAATTAACAAGGAAAGTGTTCCGGAAGTTTTATCAATTTTACCTTTAAGAAATACCGTCTTGTTTCCCGGTGTTGTAATTCCAATTACTGCAGGAAGAGATGCTTCTATTCAACTAATAAAAGATGCAAATAAAGGTGACAAAGTAATTGGCGTTGTTGCCCAGAAAAATGGAGACATTGAAGAACCCAGTTTAAAAGACATTCATACAACTGGAGTTGTAGCACAAATTTTACGTGTTTTAAAAATGCCAGATGGCAACACAACCGTAATCATACAAGGTAAAAAACGTTTTGAAATTGATGCAATCATTCAGGACAAACCCTATTTAAAAGCAACTGTAAAAGAAGCTATCGAAGATAGAGAGGTTAAAAATAAAAAAGAATTTGAAGCAATTATAGAATCTATAAAAGAACAAGCTTTAGAAGTAATTAAGGAAAACCCAATGTTACCTTCAGAAGCTTCTTTTGCAATTAAAAACATAAAATCTAATTCCTTTTTAGTGAATTTTATTTCATCTAACATGGATCTATCTGTTACACAAAAACAAATAATTCTAGAAAAAAATAATCTAAAAGAACGTGCTTTGTTAGCCTTAAAAAACTTAAACAAAGAGCTTCAAAAACTACAATTACGAAATGATATTCAGTCTAAAACGCGTGAAGATTTAGACCAACAACAACGTGAATATTATTTACATCAGCAATTAAAAACTATTCAAGAAGAATTGGGTGGCGCTTCAAATGACGAAGAATTAGAAGAAATGCGAGCGCAATCGAAATCTAAAAAATGGACAAAAGAAGTTGGGGAAACTTTTGAAAAAGAGCTGAATCGTTTAAAAAGAATGAATCCGCAAGCAGCTGAATATGGCGTTCAAAGAAGTTATCTAGAATTGTTATTAGAATTGCCTTGGGGAATTTACTCGGAAGACAAATTCGATTTAAAACACGCAACAAAGGTTTTAGACAAAGATCACTTTGGTCTAGAAAAGGTAAAAGAAAGAATCATAGAACATTTAGCTGTTTTAAAATTAAGAGGAGATATGAAATCGCCAATTATCTGTTTATACGGACCTCCAGGAGTTGGTAAAACTTCTTTAGGAAAATCTGTTGCAGAAGCTTTGGGTCGTAAATATGTACGTATGTCTTTGGGTGGTTTACGCGATGAAGCAGAAATTAGAGGACACAGAAAAACATATATTGGTGCCATGCCGGGGCGTTTAATTCAAAACTTAAAAAAATCTGGAACATCAAATCCAGTTTTTGTTTTGGATGAAATTGATAAATTAGGACAAAGTCATCAAGGAGATCCTTCCTCTGCTATGTTAGAAGTCTTAGATCCAGAGCAGAATGAATCTTTTTACGACAACTACCTTGAAATAGGATACGATTTATCGAAAGTTCTTTTTATTGCAACTGCGAACAATTTAGGCCAAATTCCTTGGGCGTTGCGCGATAGAATGGAAATTATAAATGTTACGGGGTACACAATTGAAGAGAAAATCGAAATAGCCAAAAGACATTTATTACCTAAACAATTAAAAGAACATGGTTTAACTCCAAAGCATTTAAAGTTAGGGAAAAAACAAATTGAACAAATTATTGAAGGATATACACGAGAATCTGGTGTTCGTGGTTTAGAAAAGAAAATTGCAAAAGTGGTTCGTTTTGCAGCAAAATCTATTGCCTTAGACGAAACGTATGACATTGCTGTCTCTTCAGAAAAAATAGAAACCATTTTAGGAACACCAAGAAACAGAGATAAATTCGAAAATAATGATGTAGCTGGTGTCGTAACAGGTTTAGCCTGGACACAGGTTGGAGGAGATATTTTATTCATAGAATCGATCTTATCGAAAGGGAAAGGAACACTTTCTATTACTGGTAATTTAGGAACCGTAATGAAAGAATCTGCAACAATTGCCTTGCAGTACATCAAATCGAATGCAGAAGAATTTGGTATCAAACCGACAGTTTTAGAAAACTACAATGTACATATTCACGTCCCTGAAGGCGCAACTCCAAAGGATGGCCCAAGTGCGGGTATCACAATGTTGACCTCTTTAGTTTCGTCTTTTACGCAACGTAAAATTAAAAACAAATTAGCCATGACGGGCGAAATCACCTTGCGTGGAAAAGTATTACCTGTTGGTGGAATTAAAGAAAAAATATTAGCTGCAAAAAGAGCTAATATTAAAGAAATCATTTTGTGTAAAGAAAATGAAAAAGACATTTTAGAAATAAAAGAAAGCTACTTAAAAGGTCTGACTTTTCATTATGTTTCAGAAATGAAAGAAGTCATAGAATTAGCGCTCACAAAGCAAAAAGTAAAAAACGCTAAGAAATTAGCCTAAATTTAAAAAAGCCTCCAGAATTGAGAGGCTTTTTTTATGTTGATATGTCATTGTAATTTCATCAAACTTTTTCTCTTCATAAGGAAGAATATACCACCTTTAAAGGCGTCATCTTTAAAACAATCACAACAATTTGAGCTACATTTATTTACGGATTTATTCCAAAACGAAAGCAACCCATTCTTTAGGTTTCTCTAGCATCGGAAAATGACCGCAATTTTAAATCCAAAATAAGTCGTTATTTGGTATTTCTTTGCTTAATAGTTTAGCTATTGCTGCAACAGCAACAAGATCATTTTTTGCCCAAACAATTTTTGTAGGTATTTGTGTTTCTTTTAAAGCTCCAATCTTCAGGTCTCATATTGTTTATAAATTTCTGAATACAATGTAGTGATTTTTATGTAATTTTGAATAAAGTAATCTGTACGGTTGTCAGTTCGAAAGCTTCCCTTTTTTTTAATTGGAATTTTATCGATTTTTTTTTTAATAACGACTTCCCGATACAGTTTTACTCATTTCAATCGTAAAATTATCCGAAGTGACCATGCATTTTATAGACGTCATATTGCCGATTCCAATTCAGAAAACATTTACGTATACTGTAACTGAAGACGAAGCTAATTTTCTGCAAAAAGGAATGCGAGTTGCGGTTTCTTTTGGGAAATCGAAGATGTATTCTGCATTGGTTTTCAACATTCACCAAACAAAGCCAACGCTTTATGAAGCCAAAGAAATTCATCAAATCTTAGATGAAACGCCTTTAGTAAATGAGCAACAATTGCAACATTGGCAATGGATATCTAACTATTACATGTGTTCTTTAGGTGATGTATATAGGGCTTCTTTGCCTTCTGCCTTTTTGTTAGAAAGCGAAACAATTATTAATAAAAACGAAGCATTTACGGAGGAAGCTATTTTAACAGATGATGCGTATTTAATTTTTGAAGCTTTACAACATCAATCTCAATTAACCATTCATCAAGTTGCAGCTATTTTAGGTAAGAAGAAAGTAATGCCTATTGTAAATCAACTACTGAAAGAATCGGCCATTACCATCAAAGAAGAAATTTACGAACAATACAAACCGAAGTTGGTCAAATATGTTCGTTTACATTCAGCGTACACTTCTGATGAATCTTTAAATAAATTACTAGAAGAACTCGCTAGAGCAAAAAAACAAAGAGAAGCCGTTTTGGGTTTTTTTCAATTATCAACTTCTAAAAAACCGATAAAAGCAAAAGATTTAGAAACAAAAGCGAATGTTTCTTCTACGATTTTAAAATCGTTAGTAGCTAAAAACATCTTTGAATTTTATCATATTCAAATAGATAGAATTCAATTTAAAGGAGCTACAAATGATTTAAAAATACTAAATGAATATCAAACAAAAGCACTTTCTGAAATTAAAGAAAGTTTCAAAGAAAAGGAGGTTACACTTTTACACGGTATAACAAGCTCTGGAAAAACGGAAGTGTATACAAAGTTAATTCAAGAAGTATTAGATGAAGGGAAACAAGTTTTATTTTTGTTGCCAGAAATTGCGTTGACTACACAAATCATAACCCGTTTACAATTTTATTTTGGCGAACAAATTTCTGTTTTTCATTCAAAATACTCGATGAATGAACGTGTAGAAGTTTGGAATAATGTGTTAGAAAATAAAACAAAAGCAAAAATTATTTTAGGTGCAAGATCTTCTATTTTTTTACCATTTTCTAATCTAGGGTTAATTGTTGTTGATGAAGAGCATGAAACTTCTTACAAACAATTTGAACCCTCACCAAGATACAATGCACGGGATGCTGCTGTTGTTTTAGCAAAAATTCACAAAGCAAAAGTTTTGTTAGGCTCTGCCACTCCTTCTTTAGAAAGTTATTTTAATGCACAACAAAATAAATATGGCTTTGTGGAATTAAATAGACGTCATGGAAATGTGCAATTGCCTAAAATTGAATTGATCGATTTGAAAGAGAAGCAACGCAAAAAAGAAATGAATGGTCATTTTTCTGACAGGTTGCTAAAACTAATTCAAGAAGCTTTAGACGCAAAGGAACAAGTTATTTTGTTTCAAAATAGGCGTGGATTTTCACCCGTTGTGGCATGTAAAACCTGTGGAACCTCCCCACAATGTCCTAATTGTGATGTGAGTTTAACCTATCATAAATTCAAACACGAATTACGTTGCCATTATTGCAATTATCAGAGGGCAATGCCGAGTAGCTGTGGCGCTTGTGGAAGCAATACGTTAGACAACAAAGGTTTTGGAACTGAGCAAATTGAATTAGAATTGAAGGAATTGTTTCCCAATTTTAAAATTGGAAGAATGGATTTAGACACCACGCGTGGCAAACATGGCTATCAGAAAATAATTGGTGCCTTTGAAGCGAGAGAAATAGATGTTCTCGTTGGAACGCAGATGCTCTCTAAAGGGTTAGATTTTGATAACGTTTCTTTGGTTGGCGTTCTAAATGCAGATTCTATGTTAAATTTCCCAGATTTTAGAGCACATGAACGTGCTTATGACATGATGGTACAAGTTTCTGGAAGAGCAGGAAGAGCCAAAAAACAAGGAAATGTTGCGATACAAACCTACAATCCTTATCATCAAATATTGCAACAAGTTGCTACTACAAACTATACAGAGATGTATAAAGAACAACTACAGGAACGCTGGCAATATAAATATCCTCCGTATTATCGATTGATTAAAATTACCCTGAAACACAAGGACTATAACAAAGTTGATACTGGAGTTCAATGGTTAGCAAAAGCATTGCAAAATTCTTTTGGAGAATATGTTTTAGGACCTACAGCACCCGCGGTTTCTAGAATTAGAAATCAATACATAAAGAATATTGTGATTAAAATTCCGCCAAAACAGCATTTATCAATCACAAAAAAACAACTTCAAAAGATTAAAAACACTTTTGAAGCTGTTAAAGATTTTAGGCCGATCCGTTTTATTACAGATGTAGATGCTTATTAGCTTTTAGCGAAAGGGTAAAAGCTAATTTTAATAATTTCTATATTTTTTTGTTTCTTGAAAAACGTGTTCTAGGATTTTTTGCTCTTTTTCATCAAAAATCAAACCTCTGCGTTTTAGTACCACCTCAGCAACTTCAAAAACTTTATTGGTTTTGTATTCTATAAAACCTGAGGCGCCCCCCCAGCTAAAAGAAGGAACAAAGTTTCTTGGAAATCCGCTACCAAAAATATTCGCACTCACACCGATAACAGTTCCTGTATTAAACATGGTATTAATTCCACATTTAGAATGATCGCCCATCATTAAACCACAAAATTGCAATCCAGTTTTTGCAAAACGACCTGTTTCATAATCCCATAGTTTTACCTCAGCATAATTATTTTTAAGATTCGAATTGTTTGTATCGGCACCTATATTACACCATTCGCCAATGACAGCGTTTCCTAAATACCCATCATGCCCTTTGTTAGAATGTGCCATTAGAACAGCGTTATTAACCTCTCCTCCTACTTTGCAATAAGGACCTAGGGTTGTAGCACCATAAATTTTAGCATTTAGTTTTAATACAGCGTGTTCACACATTGCAAAAGGTCCTCTTACTACAGCACCTTCCATTATTTCAGCATCTTTACCAATATAAATGGGTCCTAAAGAAGCATTTAAAGTAGCAAAAGTAACTACTGCTCCTTCTTCAATAAAGATGTTTTCTTTATCAATATATCTTGTTCCTTCTGGTATTGGTTGAGATGTTCTTCCTTCCGTTATTAAATCGAAATCTTGCTGTATCGCTTCCGCATTTAAAGCAAAAATATCCCAAGTATTTTTTACTTGTATTAGGTCTTCTTCAAATTCTATTTGTTTGTATGTATCAAAATTTACTTCCTCTTGAGAATCTGAAGTATAAAAAGCGATGACCTCTTCACCTTTAAAAATAGCTTCATTTGTTGATAAATTCTTTACTTTTTCAACCAACTCGTTCGTCGGACAAAAAGAAGCATTGATCAATACGTTTTCTTCCAGTTCAACCATTGGATATTTTTCTTCTAAATATTCCTCTGTTATAGTAGTGGTGGTTAGACTTAAATGTTTTTCCCATTTTTCTCTGATCGTTAAAATACCGATTCTAAGATCTGCAACTGGTTTTGTATATGTAAAAGGTAATAGAGCGTTTCTAACAGCTCCATCAAATAAAATATAATTCATTTTTTCATTTTTGAAATACTACAAATTTACTTTAAAAAGCGCACAAAAAAAACTGATTATAGTATTTACAATCAGTTTTAAGTATTTATATGTTAAAAGAATTATTTTTTGATAAATTTCTGACTTCCAATTTTATCTTCAGAAATAACTTTCAAAATATAAGTACCACTAGTTAACTCTTTTACATTCATTTTATCATTTGATGAAGAAATGGTTTTTTTCAACGCCAACTTCCCTAAATTATCATAAAATTCAACCGTTGCTTTTTCTGAATCAGAAGGCAATTGAATTGTTACATCTTCCAATGCAGGATTTGGATACATCTCAAAAGACAAACGTTTTGCTGCTGGAATACCTAAAGTAGGTACACCACCTGTGGACGTTGTTACGACCTGATCTCCAGACGCACCATCAGCTCCGTTTGCAGCAACAGAAGCTGAATAAAATTTAATTTCACCTTCATCTGTAGCTGGTGAGGTCCAAGTAAAAGACCAAGAATTTTGATTGTTACCAGAAGTTGTATGGGTTAAATAATTATCATTACTAAAAGACTGAGAACCAGTACTAGCAGTAAAACTTCCAACTTTAGAATTATTACTTGTTTTTTCTGCTGTAACTTGAAAACCATGTTTACTTGCAGTTGAAGTATTTGTTACAGTAATGTTATAATCTGTATTTAACTCATACCCACCAGCTGGAATATCATTTGTTATTTGTAATGAAGCCGAAAAATTTCCTCCTGTATGACATTCAGTACAAGTTTTTCCACCATCTCCTGGAGATCCACTGCTGCCTGATGTCCTACCTGATGAATTCGACATTAATATAAATGCTGATACTGGAATTAATAGTAATAAAAAATTAAAAAAATAATGTTTTTTCATGAGAATAGAATTTTAATAGGTTATCATAGTAATATTAGACGTAAATTAATCATAAAATTACATTATTATCAAATATAAGAACTATTTTAATAAAAAATGAACTGTTATTTTTATTTAAGTCCGTAAATAAAATTATAATTTTACATTTTAAAAATAGTAATTAAGGTGAAAAGGATAAAATAACGTAAAAAGCTATCAAAAAAAGTATTATTTTGAGCATAAAAAATAAATTTATGACAAAGAAATTTAAACAGATCAAAGAATCTCAACTTACAATTACAGAGTTAATGCTACCGTCTCACTCAAATTTTAGTGGTAAAATTCATGGTGGGCATATTTTAAATTTAATGGATCAAATTGCTTTTGCATGTGCTTCTAAACATTCTGGGAACTATTGTGTAACCGCTTCTGTAAATAAAGTGGATTTTTTAAATCCTATTGAAGTTGGTGAATTGGTCACTATGAAAGCTTCTGTTAATTTTACGGGAAGAACTTCAATGGTTGTCGGGTTACGGGTTGAATCTGAAAACATTAGAACTGGAGAAACAAAACATTGTAATTCCTCTTATTTTACGATGGTTGCCAAAGATGAAAATGGAAAAAGTGCGCTTGTTCCTGGTATTATTTTAACGAATAAGAGTGAAGTAAAACGTTTTGCAAGAAGTATCACCAGACAAAAAGAAGGAAAAAATAGAACTTCTCGTTTTAGTAGTGATCTTTTTAAAATAAAAGATTATATCCATTTATTAGAAGAAAGCAATGCTAAAATTGACTTAAAATAAAAACAATTTAAAAATTTAACAACGTACTAGATCTCTTCTTGTGACAATTTGCCCACTCGTCTAGGAACAATTATTTCGATATTAAAAACAAAGAAGCGCTCGAAATCGAGCGCTTTTTCAAAATTTATATAACTAGTAAATACTAGATGTTTTCTGCTAACCAATCCCCTACTTCCTTTGTTCCGTATGCTTTGCCTCCATCAGCTAAATCTTCAGTCACAATTCCTTTATCCAAAGCATTGTTTACTGCATCTCTAATTGCTTGCCCTTCTTCATTTAAACCAAAATTTTCAAACAACATTGCAGCAGATAAAATAGTTGCCATAGGGTTGGCAATATTTAAACCTGTTGCTTGCGGATACGAACCGTGAATCGGTTCAAACAAAGCATTCTCCGTCCCCACTGATGCACTTGGCATTAAACCCATAGAACCTGAAATTACAGAAGCCTCATCCGTTAAAATATCTCCAAATAAGTTTTCAGTAATTAATACATCATAACTATTTGGCCATTGCACTAAACGCATGGCAACAGCATCTACAAATTCATAAGAAACGGTTACTTCTGGATAGTCCTTTTCCATTGCTTGGACAGTTTCTCTCCATAATCTTGATGTTTCTAAAACATTGGCTTTAT
The DNA here is from genome assembly GCA_949545755.1 of Polaribacter sejongensis. Taxonomy (GTDB): domain Bacteria; phylum Bacteroidota; class Bacteroidia; order Flavobacteriales; family Flavobacteriaceae; genus Polaribacter; species Polaribacter sejongensis_A. The sequence continues at coordinate 8,979 of CATITK010000024.1, forward strand.
CAACACAACACAGTTTTTTAGAACGTGTCATTGCCAATTCAAACCCTTTTATTGCTAATCGCTGCACCTCAGCTCTAGTGTACACACAATTATCAAATGCAGTTTCTCCGCCATCTGTTCTACCTTTTTCACCAAAGTAAATACCTCCAGTTAATTCACGTAAAAAAACCAAATCAGTCCCTTCAATTCGTTCTCTTTTTAAAGGCGATTTATCTAACAAAGAAGGAAATGTAAATGTGGGTCTTACATTTGCAAATAAGCCTAACTTTTTACGCATTTTCAACAATCCTTGTTCTGGACGAACTTTTGCTGAAGGATCATTATCAAATCTTGGATGTCCAATAGCACCAAATAAAACGGCGTCTGAAGCCACACAAATTTCGTGGGTTTCATCTGGATATGGTTCACCAACAGCATCAATAGCTGCTGCACCTGTTAAGGCTGGTTTCCATGTAATTTCGTGATTGAATTTTTTAGCAACAGCATCAGATACTTTTGTTGCTTGATCTATTACTTCTGGACCAATTCCATCTCCTGCTAATAATGCGATATTTAATTTCATATTTTAAAGTAGTTTGTAAAGTTCTTAAAGTTTTAAAGTTGATAAAGTTGATGCTCCGTTAAGAACTTTCTAACTTTTAACTTTGAAACCTTTAAACTATATTATATTCAACATTTTTTCCGTAGCTTTAATTGCAGATACTGTTTGATCTGAATCTAAACCCCGTGTTATAAATTCTTTTTCTTTACTTTTCCAAGTAATAATTGTTTCACACAATGCATCAGAATGACTTCCTGGTGGAATTCTAACGGCATAGTCTATTAAATCTGGTACGCTTTTTTTACTATGTATTTTATACAATTTACGCAGTGCATTCATAAACGCATCAAATTGCCCATCTCCTTGAGCATGTGCTTCAAACATCACTCCTTCTACCTTTAATTTTAAAGTAGTTGACGGTTTCATCCCTTTTGTATGTCCTAAAACATAATTCTCTACAATGACGCGTTTTTCAATAGTATCACTATTTAAAACATCAGAAATAATGTAGGGTAAATCTTCCTGAGAAACGACTTCCTTTTTGTCTCCTAATTCAATAATTCTTTGGGTTACTTTCTTTAACTCATCATCATTTAAACTTAAACCTAAATCTTGTAAGTTCTTTTGAATATTTGCCTTTCCTGAAGTTTTACCTAATGCATACTTGCGTTTTCTACCAAAACGCTCTGGCATTAAATCATTAAAATAAAGATTATTTTTATTGTCACCATCTGCATGAATACCTGCCGTTTGTGTAAAAACATTTGCTCCAACAACGGGTTTGTTTACAGGAATTCTAAATCCTGAAAATGTTTCTACTAACTTACTGACTTTATTTAAAGCGGTTTCATTAACAGTAACTTCAACATCTTTTAAGAAATCTTTGATTACTGCAATTACACTTGCCATTGGTGCATTTCCTGCACGTTCTCCCATGCCGTTAATCGTTAGATGCAATCCGTTTGCACCTGCTTTTACAGCTTCCATAACATTGGCAACCCCTAAATCATAATCATTATGACCGTGAAAGTCGATTTGTAGGTTGGGATATTTTTGGCGAATTTCAGTAATAAATTTAAAAGTTTCTTCCGGAGTTAAAACACCTAAAGTATCAGGTAATAAAACGCGTTCAATAGTTTGTGTTGTCAAAAAATCTAAACATTCAAAAACATAGGCTTTTGAATTTCGCATTCCATTTGACCAATCTTCTAAATACACATTGGTTTGAATAGCATGTTTATTTGCTAACTCAATTGATGCTTTTATTTCATCAAAGTGTTGTGCGGGTGTTTTTTTAAGTTGGTGTGTTAAGTGATTTAAAGAACCTTTGGTTAATAAATTCTGAACTTTTGCTCCAGCTGCTGTCATCCATGCTATTGATTTTCCACCATCAACAAAGGTTAACACTTCTATTTTGTCTAAAAAATCATGTTCGCCAGCCCAAGAAGTTATTTTTTTAACCGCTTCCAATTCACCTTCAGATACCCTGGCAGAAGCTATTTCTAGACGGTCTACCTTTAATTCTTCCAATAATAACTTTGCAATGGTTAATTTTTCAGAAACTGAAAACGACACTCCTGATGTTTGCTCTCCATCACGCAGTGTCGTATCCATTATTTCAATCTTTCTAGTTGCCATTATGCTACCTTAAAATAGTTATTAAAAGGGTCTTGTTTTAGCAAAATCCGTAATCTCGTTTTCAATATTTTTTAAGTAATCAATATCATCAAAACCGTTTAACATATTATGCTTTTTATAGGTATTAATTACAAAAGATTCAGATTCACCTGTGGCAACTAATGTTACTTTCTGATTTGGTAAATCAACTTTAATTTCCGTTTTTGGATCTGCCATAATTGCTGCAAACAATGTATCTGCAAATAGGGCAGAAACTTGTACTGGTAAAACACCTACATTTAAACAGTTATTTTTAAAAATATCTGCAAATTCTGATGAAATGACACAACGCAATCCAAAATCATATACAGACCATGCTGCGTGTTCTCTAGAAGAACCCGAACCAAAGTTCCTACCTCCGACTAAAATTTTAGAACCTGCATAAATCTCTTTGTTTAAAGGAAATTCTGCTTTAGGGGTTCCGTCTTGATTAAATCTCCAATCACGGAAAAAATTAATATCAAAATCTTTACGCTCTATCGCTTTTAAGAATCGAGCAGGTATTATTTGATCTGTATCTACATTCTCTGTAGGTAAAGGATATGCTGTACTTGTTAATACATCAAATTTATCGTAAGCCATTGTTTTCTTTATTAAGCGTTAGCGTTTAAAATTGTTCTTGGATCTGTAACGACTCCTTCTACTGCAGATGCTGCGGCAACCAAAGGTGAAGCTAATAATGTTCTAGATCCAGGTCCTTGTCTTCCTTCGAAGTTTCTGTTTGAGGTTGAAACTGATAATTTTCCTGATGGAATTTTATCATCATTCATTGCCAAACATGCGGAACAACCTGGCTCTCTTAAAACAAAACCTGCGTCTGTAATAATTTTATCTAAACCTTCTGCATTAATTTGATCTACTACTTTGTGCGAACCTGGAACCAACCAAGCAGTCACATTGTCTGCTTTTTGTCTTCCTTCCACAATAGAACAAAATGCTCTAAAATCTTCGATACGTCCGTTTGTACAAGAACCTAAAAAGACAAAATCAATTTCTTTTCCAATCATCGCATCGCCTTCATTAAAAGACATATATCCTAAAGATTTTCTATAAGTGGCTACGCCACCTTCTATACTTTCTGCTGTTGGAATCGATTTTGTAATTCCCATTCCCATTCCTGGATTGGTACCATAGGTAATCATTGGATCAATATCTGACGCTTCATAATTAAACTCTTCATCAAATGCTGCGCCTTCTTCTGTATAAAGTGTATCCCAATATTTCATGGCTTTGTCCCAATCTGCTCCTTTCGGAGTTTGAGAACGCCCTTTCAAATATTCATATGTTTTGCTGTCTGGAGCAATCATACCTCCACGTGCACCCATCTCAATAGATAAGTTACACACAGTCATACGACCTTCCATAGACATGTCTTCAAAAACATCTCCTGCATATTCAACAAAATATCCAGTTGCACCCGAAGTTGTTTGTTTTGCAATAATGTATAACGCAACATCTTTAGATGTTACACCCAAACCTAATTTACCATTTACGTTGATACGCATTTTTTTAGGTTTTGGTTGCATAATACATTGAGTAGACAATACCATTTCTACTTCAGAGGTACCAATACCAAAGGCAATAGCACCAAAAGCACCATGTGTAGAAGTATGAGAATCTCCACATACAATCGTTGCTCCAGGTAACGTAATTCCGTTTTCTGGGCCAACAACGTGAACAATTCCATTGTTTTCATCTCCTAAACCCCAGTGTGAAATACCATGTTTAGCTGCATTGTTTTCTAATGCATCTAACTGATTTGCAGACAAAGGATCTGCCACAGGTAAATGTTGATTTATTGTTGGGGTGTTGTGATCTGCTGTTGCGAATGTACGCGCAGGATACACCACACTGTTTCCTCTACTCTCTAATCCTAAAAAAGCTACGGGACTTGTAACTTCGTGTATAAAGTGACGGTCGATAAAAAACACATCGGGTCCGTCATTAATTTGTCGAACAACGTGTGAATCCCATACTTTGTCAAATAATGTATTTGCCATTTTTTGTAACTTTTATTATTTATTTATAACCAACTATCAAAATTAACAATTTTTTCATATTTATGGGTCTTACAACGTAAAAACACATGATACCCAACAGTTAAACAGATCTTTACATAACTAAAATACAGATAGTTAACTTGTTTAAAAATACGATGCCTATTTATTTTGTGGTGCAATCATTTCATGAAGCGCCTTTCTCATTTTTTTTATTTTTCTTCTTTTTCAATGCTGCCTGCTACATTTAGTTTTAAAAAAAAAATCGAACGAATTCGTTCGATTTTTATATTTTTATAAGCTGTAAAAAATTACATCATTGAAGCGGCAATTTTCTTATAAGTTCCATTTTCTAACAATTCTCTAATTGCAGAAAAAGCAAGAATGGTTTCGTCGATATCTTCTTGCGTATGAGTTGCTGTTGGTATTAACCTTAAAATAATTAACCCTTTAGGAATTACTGGATAGACAACTATAGAACAAAAAATTCCGTGATTTTCCCGCAAATCATTTACCATTGCCATTGCCTCTGGTATTTCTCCTTTTAAAAAGACAGGTGTAATACAGGTTTGAGTAGTTCCTAAATCAAAACCAGCTGCACGTAGACCAGATTGCAATCCATTCGTGTTTGCCCATAATTTTTCTTTTAACTCAGGCATAGTTCGCAACATATCCAAACGTTTTAATGCCCCTTTTACCATTGCCATTGGCAATGATTTTGCAAACGTTTGAGAACGCATATTGTATTGTAAATATTGGATTACATCTTTATTACCTGCTAAAAAAGCACCAATACCTGCCATTGATTTTGCAAAAGTTGCAAAATACACGTCTATTTCATCCTGTACTCCTTGTTCAAAACCAGTTCCTCGTCCGCCTTCTCCAAGTGTACCAAACCCGTGTGCATCGTCTACTAAGATTCTAAAATTATATTCTTTTTTAAAAGCAATAATTTCTTTTAAACGCCCTTGTTCTCCTCGCATTCCAAAAACACCTTCAGAAATTACTAAAATTCCTCCGCCTGTTTTTTCTGACATTCTTTTTGCTCGTTTGATGTTTTTCTCAAAACTTACCATATCGTTATGACGGTATACAAAACGTTTACCAGCATGTAAACGAACACCATCTATGATACAAGCATGTGTATCCATATCATAAACAATAACATCATTTTTTGTTACCAAAGCGTCTATTGCAGACATGATTCCTTGGTATCCGAAATTTAATAAATAGGCCTTTTCTTTGTCTACAAAAGCAGCACATTCTCTTTCTAATTGTTCATGTTTAGGAGTATGACCAGACATCATTCTTGCGCCCATAGGATAGGCCATTCCGTGTTCTTTTGCTGCTTCTCCGTCAACTTTTAAAACCTCCGGATGGTTTGCCAAACCTAAGTAGTCATTGATACTCCAAGTAACCACTTTTTTGCCATTAAAAGACATTCTATTAGAAATCGGTCCTTCTAATTTAGGAAAAACATAATACCCTTCTGCTTTGTCTGCCCATTTTCCTAAAGGTCCTTTATCCTCTATTATTCTTTCAAATAAATCTTTCGTCATGTTCGCTTTATTTATTATTCTTCGAGCTACAAAGTAACCGCTTTTTTTACTTTTTATCAAATTGTAAAGTGTACAATTCTGGTTACATGAAATTGTTTTCTTGCATCCATTGGTCACTATAGATTTTATTTAGATAGCGAGAACCATGATCTGGAAAAATCAACACCACAAAACTATCTTTCGTAAACATATTTTGTGCTGCATATTGCTTCGTAGCCTGCATTACTGCACCACTTGTATACCCGGGAAACATTCCTTCCTTTTTTACAATAGCTCTTGCTTCTAAAGCAGCGTCTTTATCAGAGACTTTTTCGTAAATATCAATAACATCAAAATCGGTAGCAGTAGGAATTAAATTTTTCCCCAAACCTTCAATCTTGTAGGGACTCACCTCATTTAAATCTAACTCTTTGGTTTCATGGTATTTTTTTAACACAGAACCAAATGCATCGACTCCTAAAACTTTAATGGTTGAATTTTGCTCTTTTAAATATTTCCCAGTACCAGAAATGGTTCCTCCTGTTCCGCTGGCGGCGACTAAATGGGTCACTTTACCTTCTGTCTGCTCCCAAATTTCAGGTCCAGTAGTTCTGTAATGTGCCTCAATATTTAATTCATTAAAATATTGGTTGATATAGACAGAATTCTTAGTTTTCTTATGAATCGTTTTTGCTACTTCATAATAGGATCTTGGATCTTCTGGCGCTACGTTTGCAGGACACACATGCACCTCTGCTCCCATTGTTGTTAATAAGTTTATTTTGTCTATTGATGACTTATCACTTACTGCTAAAATACATTTATAGCCTCTAACAATACTTATCATTGCTAAGCTAAAACCCGTATTTCCAGAAGTTGTTTCTACAATTGTAGCTCCCTTTTTAAGGATTCCTTTTTTTTCTGCATCTTTAATAATGTGTAATGCAATTCTATCTTTTGCTGAATTACCAGGGTTAAAAGCTTCAAATTTAGCATAATAATTACCAGGTAAATCTTTGGTAATTTTATGAAGTTTAATTAGTGGAGTTTCCCCTACTAATTCTAAAATTGAGTTTGTAATCCCTTTGTTTCTGATCATCTTATTTTTTAATAAAAAATCTCATAAGTTGCAAAAGTACATTTTATCTTGAAATATTAAAATTGATTTTAATACTTAATTTTCTTGACATTAAACTTGAAAGAAATTCGCATTTAAAATTTATTAAAATACAATCTCATTTGTAGATATAAAGTTGGCTCATTTTTAAATTTGAATCCCTTTATAAATCGTACAAAACATCTAATTCCTTAATTTTTTTTTTTAAAAATCGTGGCAGAATTTTTCACTCCTTTCTACTTATTCTAATTTATCCTCTAAGGCTAAAAAAAACGAATATTCTTTAGCCGTTTCTTTTAATGCATCATAACGACCAGAGGCACCTCCATGACCTGCTTCCATATTCGTATCTAATAAAAGTAAATTTGTATCTGTTTTTAGGGCACGCAATTTTGCCACCCATTTTGCAGGTTCCCAATATTGTACTTGAGAATCATGAAAACCAGTAATCACCAAAATATTTGGGTACGCTTTCGGTTTCACTTGATCATAGGGTGAATATGATTTTATATAATCATAATATTCTTTATCATTCGGGTTTCCCCATTCATCATATTCCCCTGTTGTCAAAGGAATACTATCATCCAACATCGTCGAAACGACATCTACAAAAGGTACTGAAGCAATGACTCCATTGTATAGCTCAGGGTTCATATTTACAATAGCTACCATTAATAATCCTCCTGCTGATCCCCCCATTGCGTATAAATGGGCTGGAGAGGTATAATTATTGGCTATTAAATATTGAGAACAAGCTACAAAATCTGTAAAAGTGTTTTTCTTGTGCAGCATTTTACCATCTTCATACCATTCTCTACCTAAATATTCACTTCCGCGAATGTGTGCCAATGCATACACAAAACCTCTGTCTAACAAACTTAAACGGGTGGTTGAAAAACTATCAGGTATGGTATATCCATATGAGCCATAGGCATATTGCAATACAGGTGTATTTTCATTAAGCACTGTACTTTTGTGATACACCAAAGATATTGCTATCTTTTTTCCATCTTTAGCAGTAGCCCAAACGCGTTTGCTGATGTAATTTTCTTTTTGAAATTGCCCCCCTAAAACAGCTTGTTCTTTTTTGATATCTTTTGATTGATCTTTCATATTAAAATCAATGACAGAACTTGGTGTTGTAAATGAATTATAAGAATAACGAATAATATCGGTATCAAAGTCAGGATTGGAATACACACCTACAGCATAGGTTTCTTCTTTAAAAGGTAAATAGTAATCTGCTGTTTTATCCCAGCGTTTTATACGAACTTTATGCAACCCATTGGTCCGTTCTTCTAAAACTAAATAATCTTTAAAAATAGAAAAATCTTCTAATAAAGTAGCCTCTCTATGTGCAATTACATCTATCCAATTCTCCTTACCCACTTTAGAAATGGGTGTTTTCATCAACTTAAAATTGATGGCGTTATCTTTATTGGTTAACAAGTAAAAGTGATCTTCAAAATGAGAAACACTATATTCTAAATCCTTTTCTCTTGGTTGAATTATTGTAAACGCTCCTGTCGGATTGTCTGCATCTAAGTATTGTGCTTCTGAAGAAAGGGTGCTATAAGAACCAATAATAATATACTTGTCAGATTTCGATTTTGTTACATACGTTCCAAACGTATCGTCTTTTTCATGAAAAACTTCAATATCTTCTGAAGTTGACGTACCTAAAATATGCCTATAGATTTTTTCACTACGTAAGGTTATCGGGTCTTTTTTTGTGTAAAAAATAGTTTTATTATCGTTTGCCCAAACAGAACCACCTGTAGTATTCTCTATTAGATCCTCGTATATTTTGCCCGTTTCAAGGTTTTTAATTCTTAGAGAATACTGTCTTCGACTTACCGTATCTGTGGCAAAAACCATCAATTTATTATCCGAAGAAATATTTAAACCTCCTAATTGATAATAGTCAAAACCTTCTGCCATTTCGTTTACATTGAAAAGGATGGCTTCTTCAGCTTCTAAGTTTCCTTTTCTTCTACTATAAATAGGATATTGTTTTCCTATTTCATAACGAGTACTATAGAAATATCCATTGTCTTTGTATGGTACTGAAGCATCATCTTCTTTTATTCTACCTTTCATTTCTTCAAACAACACTTCTTGGAAAGGCGCAGTAGATTTTGTTACCTCCTTGTAATAAGTATTTTCCTCCTCTAAATAGTGAACTACTTTTTGAGACTGAACATCTTTTTCTGCTGCATTTTTTTGATCATCTGACAAGCGCATCCAAAAATAATCATCGATTCTAACATCTCCATGTTTCTCTAAATTTGTAGGCTGTTTTTCTGCAACAGGAATAGGGGCGTTCGTACTTTTCATACTCTTATTTTTTTTACAAGCGGTCACAAATGTAAGGCTTCTAAATAGGAATGGAATCATAATTTCTTTGATTTTTAGAGAATTTAACGTTCTATAAACATAGAATTAAATGGCTAAGGTGTATTTTTGAAATCAATAAAAATTCATAAAAAAGAATGAATATGACTTTTGAAAAAAAGAAAAATACTATCCTTAAAAAAATCCTAAAATGGGTTGCTTGTGCACTACTAATTATCGTTATTTCATTGGTTGCCATTCCTTATTTATTTAAAGATAAAATTGTTGCAATCGTAACCAATACATTGAATGACAATATAAATGCGACTCTAACTTTCACAGAAACAAACCTTAGTCTTTTTAAAAAATTCCCGCTTGTAAGTTTAACGGTGAATGAGTTGGCCGTTACAAACAAAGGTCTTTTTTTGGGTGACACTTTATTTAATTCTAAAGCGCTGAGTTTGTCTATGAAAATTACAGAACTTTTTAAAAAATCCGAAGAACCGATTATTATTCAAAGTATTGCGGTAGCAAATGGAAACATTAACCTCTTTTTAAATAAAGAGGGAAAAGGAAATTTTGACATTGTAAAGCAGACCAAGGATAGCACGAATACTTCTTCAGAGAATTCGTTTTCATTAAATATTGAAGCATATGAATTGACCAACATCAATTTTAAATACCATGATCGCAAGACCAACACAATAGTAAATATTGAGAACATAAAACACACCGGGAAAGGTAATTTAACAAAAGACATTTTCAATTTAGAGACTAAAACAAGAGCCTTTTTATCTTTTACCACAGATAAAACAAACTACTTAGACCATGTAGAAATTTCATTAAACGCACTTCTAGGCATCGATTTACAAAAGAATACCTACAGTTTTAAGGAAAATACAGGCTACATTAATCAATTGCCCTTAGAATTTGATGGATTTATGCAGTTAATTGATGAAAATCAGTTTTTTGACCTCCATTTTAAAACGCCAACCTCTTCCTTTAAAAATGCTTTAGCATTATTACCAAAACAATATACAGGGGACTTAAAAACGATAAAAACCCAAGGAAGTTTTGAAGTAAATGGAATTGTAAATGGAACTTTATCTGACAAATCAATTCCTACCTTTGACATTCAAATCTCATCAAAAAACGCACTTTTTAAATATGCTGATTTTCCTAAATCTGTCAAAAAAATTAACATTGATTCTAAAATAGTTAACAAAACAGGGAATATTAAAGATACTTATATCGCTGTTAATAAATTGAACTTCAAAATTGATGAAGATATTTTTTCTGCGAATGGAAGCGTTCGAAACATTACGACAAATCCAAACATAAATCTCGCTGCAAAAGGAACGATTAATTTAGCCAATATTGGTAAAGTATATCCTGCTCCTCTAAAGGAGGAATTAACAGGTGTTTTAAATATAGATATTACAACAGACTTTGATTTCAATGCTGTTAAAAAAGGAAACTATCAAAAGATTAAAAATGCTGGAGAAATTACCATTCACGACTTTAAATATGATAGTAAAGAAGTTGCGCAACCTTTTTTCATTAACAAAGCAGGTGTTTTATTTAATTCAAACTCGATAAAACTAAATAAATTTGAAGCCAAAACTGGAACTTCAGATCTATCAATAACAGGAGACTTAGAAAATTTTTATGGATTCATTTTTAAAGAAGAAGTTTTAAAAGGAAACTTTATTTTGAATGCTAACAATTTGAAAGTTGCAGATTTCATTGGTGAAGAAATAAGCACCGACAATAAAGAAAGTTCTCGTTTAAAAATACCTCCTTTTTTAGAGGTGAAATTTACAGCAAATGCTAAAAAAGTAGTGTATGACGACATGCATCTTTCTAATGTTTTTGGAACTGTTTTTATTCAAGATGAAACCGTTATTTTAAAAAATCTGAAATCAGATGTTTTTGGTGGAAATATTGCTTTTAACGGAACTATTTCTACAAAAGAAACGACCTCCAAATTTAAAATGGATTTAAATTTAAAAAAAATCAATATTGGCGAATCTTTTGGCAGCTTAGAAATGCTAAAACCCATTGCACCAATTGGTAAAACGATCGAAGGTAAAATGAATTCCACCCTTACAGTTTCTGGGGCATTGAATGAAGACATGACCCCTAACTTAAAAAGCATTTCTGGAGATTTATTAGGGCAGCTAATAGACACCAAAATAAAAGCGAGTAACTCTAAAATGCTAACTACTTTGAGTGATAAAGTCCCTTTTTTAAATGTAAATAAATTAAATTTACAAGAAGCTACTGGTTTGTTTTCTTTTGAAAACGGACAAGTAAATGTAAAACCTATTCAGCTGAATTATGAAGACATTGGGATGCAAATATCTGGAAAACACGGTTTTGACCAAACGATGGATTACGATATTATCTTTGATGTCCCTGTAAAGTATTTAGGGACAGATGTTACCAATTTAATAGCAAAACTTTCTTCCAAAGATGCCGCTTCTGTTAAAAGTATTCCTGTAAAAGGAACCTTAACAGGTAGCTTTGGAAGTCCAAATTTCTCATCAAATATGAAAAATGCTACAGCTACATTGGTAAAAGATTTAGTAAAAAAACAAAAAAACAGTTTGGTAAACAAAGGAAAATACAAATTGAAAAAAATTATAGGAATTGACACCAAAGAGAAAGACACAGCCAAAGAGGAAGGTCTAAAGGATAAAATTAAAAATATTTTTGGTGGTTTATTGGATAAGAAGAAATAGTATACGCGTTTATTACTAGCTACTTTATACTTTAAATATTGCAAAAATAGTACAAAAAACTTATTGAAGTGAACATCGAAAACTCTTCAATAAGTTTTAAATTTCTTTGAAGTCCCTCACAACAAAATACATCACACGAACCCTCCCAGCATTATAGAAGCAACAAATAATAAAGCATACAAGGACAATGTGATAATAGTAAAAACGCCTATATACTTATAATGTGATTTTAATGCTTCAAAGGCGCTGGCTAAAATTGCATCATCTTTTGTAGAAAACGCTCTTTTTATTTTGTTAGAAAATTGCAATAAATAATACATCGGAAAAAAATACACAATGGCTAAAATTAAAAAAGGAATGATCATTATTACTCCCATTTCATCTGGAATACCAAGTTGGGTTTTTGCAACGCTATTATAGGTTGTTGATACAAAAATGGCAAAAACCAATAGCAAACTGGTTAAGACAAAACCAATAATGGCTAAAAATTTAGTCCATTTAGCCGTTTCTCTTAAAAAGCTTTTTGAGGCACTTGTTAATGTCAATTGTTCTAATTGTGTAATCGGATTATGTATCATATAATAAATTTTATATTCTCAATGCTTTTCAAAAATAAGTAAAAAAAGAAACCACGAAACCACGCCTATAAAATAGCAAACCTGCCCAATTTGCAGAAAGTGGGTAATTAAAAGTTAATTGAATTTCTAAAATTCAGCAATTGTTTTCTTAATAATAGAAATACAATCCATTAACTGCTCTTTTGTCATCACCAAAGGAGGTGCAAAACGAATAATGTTTCCGTGGGTAGGTTTTGCCAACAAACCATTATCGCGTAGTTTCATGCAAATATTCCAAGCTGTAGCACTGTCTTCAGAGTCATTTATTAAAATAGCATTGAGCAACCCCTTACCTCTTACCGATTTCACCAAGTTATTTTCTTTCGAAAACTCAGTGAGTTCGTTCCTGAAAATAATTCCTAATTCAGCTGCATTTATAGCTAATTTTTCAGTAGCAACTACTTCTAAAGCTGCAATTGCAACGGCAGCTGCTATTGGATTCCCTCCAAATGTTGAACCATGATTTCCAGGTTTTATGACATTCATAATAGAATTATTGGCCAAAACTGCAGAAACAGGATATGCTCCTCCGCTCAAAGCTTTTCCGAGAATTAAAACATCTGCCTTTACTTCTGGTGTTCCAGAACAATTTTTATCTACACAAGAACAGTTTCCACAAGTTGCCAACAAACGTCCTGTTCTTGCAATTCCTGTTTGAACTTCATCGGCAATAAACAGCACATTATGCTTTACACACAGTTCTTTTGCAGC
>CATITK010000025.1 GCA_949545755.1 Polaribacter sejongensis
AGTGCAACAGAAAGCAAGTACAGTTCGGCTGTAGTGAAACCAGGTAAACTCTATGAGGTGCAATGCCATGTAAATTAGAACTTGAGAGCTACTCGCTCGATTCTAAAGGGTAGGCAGATAGATTCTAAGAGTAATTTTAGAACTAGATAAATGATAAGAACCTTTTTAAGGAACAGAATTCGGCTTATTAGTCTGCTTTTTTCTATATATTTATGATATCTTCAAAATTTAGCATTAAAAACTCTTTTTATTGATTTTAAACTGCGTTTTAATGAATAGTTTTTTTTTTATCCATTAAATCGGTTCAATCGTTTATTTATCTTTTAATTTTAATTAAAAAAATGTAAGTTTGTGATACTAAAATTAATAAAAAACATATAGTATTCTTTTTTAAATGAATCGTTAAAAAAAAGGCTATTGTAACTAAAGATTTCTTTCATGAGTATTTATAAAGATTACCTTAAACAAATAGAAGAACGAAAAGAGATAGGACTTCATCCAAAGCCAATCGATGGTGCTGAATTACTGAGTAAAATCATTGAACAAATTAAAGATATAAAGCATGAGTATCGAGAAGATTCTCTTCACTTTTTTATCTACAATGTATTACCAGGAACTACGAGTGCTGCTGTTGTGAAAGCGACATTTTTAAAAGAGATCATTTTAGGAGAATCATCCGTAAAAGAAATTTCGACTTCTTTTGCTTTTGAACAATTATCACACATGAAAGGTGGTCCTTCAATTGATGTATTGTTAGATTTAGCATTCGGTACGAATGCTGCTATTGCACAAGAAGCAGGCACTGTTTTAAAAACACAAGTTTTTCTTTACGAAGCAGATATGAAGCGCCTAGGGGAAGCATTCAAAAGTGGTAATGAGATTGCTGCTAATATTATAGAGAGTTACGCTAAAGCAGAATTCTTTACGAAGTTGCCAGAGATTGATGAAGAAATTGAGATTGTTACTTTTGTTGCAGGTATAGGAGATATTTCTACGGATTTACTTTCTCCAGGTGGTGATGCACATTCACGATCTGATCGTGAGCTACATGGTCAATGTTTATTTGAACACAATAAAAAACAACAAAACGAATTAATTGCATTGCAAAAGCAACATCCTAATAAACGAGTGATGCTAATTGCAGATAAAGGCACAATGGGAGTTGGCTCTTCAAGGATGTCTGGTGTTAACAACGTGGCTTTATGGACAGGAGTTAAATCGAGCCCATACGTTCCATTTATTAATATCGCTCCAATTATTGCAGGTACAAACGGTATTTCTCCAATTTTCTTAACCACAGTTAGTGTTACTGGTGGTATTGGTATTGACCTTCAAAATTGGGTAAAAAAGCAGGATGCAAACGGAAATACAATTAGAAATGAAGCAGGAGACCCTGTTCTTGAAGAAGCATATTCTGTTGCAACAGGAACCGTTCTTACTGTAAATACTAAAAAGAAAAAATTATATAAGGGTACAATAGAATTGATGGATATTTCGGCTTCATTAACACCTCAAAAAGCTGAATTTATAAAAGCAAAAGGATCGTATGCTGTTGTATTTGGTAAAAAATTGCAGACATTTGCTTCAAAAATTTTAGGAATTGATGTTGTACCTGTATATGCAACTTCAAAAGAAATTACTGTTGAAGGACAAGGTCTTACTGCTGTTGAAAAAATATTTAATAAAAATGCCGTTGGAACAACCCCAGGTAAAGTTTTACATGCAGGTTCTGATGTTCGTGTAGAAGTAAATATTGTAGGTTCACAAGACACAACAGGTTTAATGACTTCACAAGAATTAGAAATGATGGCTGCTACCGTTATTTCTCCAATTGTTGATGGTGCTTATCAATCAGGTTGTCATACTGCTTCAGTATGGGACAATAAATCGAAAGCAAACATTCCAAGGTTGATGAAGTTCATGAACGACTTCGGTTTGATTACCGCTAGAGATCCTGAAAATAAATACAAACCAATGACCGATGTGATTCACAAGGTTTTAAACGACCTTACTGTAGATGATTGGGCAATAATTATTGGTGGAGATTCTCATACAAGAATGTCTAAAGGTGTTGCTTTTGGTGCGGATTCAGGAACCGTTGCACTTGCTTTGGCTACTGGAGAAGCGTCTATGCCAATTCCCGAATCAGTAAAGGTTACCTTTAAAGGTGAGATGAAATCTTATATGGATTTCCGTGATGTTGTTCACGCTACACAATCTCAAATGTTGAAGACTTTTGGAGGAGATAACGTATTCCAAGGTAAAATCATTGAAGTTCATATTGGAACACTGACTGCTGATCAAGCTTTTACTTTTACGGATTGGACTGCAGAGATGAAAGCAAAAGCTTCTATCTGTATTTCAGAGGACGCTACTTTAATTGAATCTTTAGAGATTGCAATGGGTAGAATCCAAATTATGATTGATAAAGGAATGGACAATAGGTTGCATGTCCTTCAAGGATTGATGGACATTGCTTCGAAGAGAATTGAAGAAATTAAGTCTGGTGAGAAACCAGCCTTAACTCCAGATGCTACTGCGAAGTACTCAGCGGAAGTTGTTGTTGATCTTGATTTGATAGAAGAACCAATGATTGCAGATCCTGATGTAAATAATCCTGACGTTTCTAAGCGATATACACACGACATTATTAGAACACTTTCTTATTATGGTGGAGTGAAAAAAGTAGACTTAGGTTTTGTTGGATCTTGTATGGTTCATAAAGGAGATATGAAAATTTTGGCACAAATGCTAAAAAATGTAGAGGCAGAATACGGTAAGGTTGCTTTCAAAGCCCCTCTTGTTGTTGCACCTCCTACTTATAACATTGTAGATGAATTGAAAGCAGAAGGAGATTGGAAAGTTTTAGTAAAATATTCTGGTTTTGAATTCGATGATTCTGCGCCTAAAGCTGAAGCAAGAACAGGATACGAAAACATGCTGTATCTAGAGCGTCCTGGTTGTAATCTTTGCATGGGAAATCAAGAAAAAGCGGCACCAGGGGATACTGTAATGGCAACTTCGACACGTTTATTTCAAGGAAGAGTTGTTAAAGATTCTAGTGAGAAAAAAGGAGAATCCTTGCTTTCTTCAACACCAGTTGTTGTTTTATCTACAATTCTTGGTAGAACACCAACGATGGATGAATATAAAATTGCAGTAAAAGGGATTAACCTTACTCAATTTACGCCACCTCATAAGATGTTAGTTAGATAATCTTTAAGAACTTCAACCAAGGAAAATAGCCAGATAAAATGAAGGTGCTTTGAAATCTATTGAAAAGAAAAGCTTTGCATCATAATTTTTAAATATAAAACGCTCGATTTTCATCGAGCGTTTTATATTTAAAGTGTCCTATTTTTCTGTTAAAAAGTATGACGTTGCTCTTCTGTTGAAGACGCATTTAATAACTGATTAAATGTTTTTATACAGTTAAAATCATGAGTAATTTCTCCAGATACAGCAATTCCAGAAACACCAGTTGCTAAGATATCTGCAACATCTTGTGTTGTTATGCCTCCAACACCAATAATTGGTGTTTCTGTTTTTAAAGATTCTGTAATAGCAGTATATCCATTTAAGCCTAAAGATGGAGGTAATTTGTTGTTATTTATTGAAGATTTAAAGGGACTCAAACGAATGTAGTCTACTTCCTTACTAAGCAATGTTTCACAATCTTGCAAGGTATTTGCGGTGGCACCGATAATTTGCCATGTATATAAATGTACTCTAACGGTCGTAGGACAAGTCGCTGTTTTTCCTAAATGTACCCCATCTGCTTTGACTTCTTTTGCTATTTTATAATGATCACTGATCAATAACCTGGTTTGAAAATGAGCTGTGATTTCTCTGGCTTCATAAGCGCAGCTTAAAAGTTCTTTTTCTGAACCATTATTCAAATTTAATTGCACTAATTCAGCACCAGATGAACACGCTGTTTGTATGTTTTGTAAATGTGCTGTTAGTGTATTTCCTTGAGATATGTAATGTAGTTTTGATATGGTCATCTCTTCGTCTTTTATTTGGGAATTATTACTATAGGAAAGTTTCCAGTATTCAAATTTTTAAATCGCTACTGTTTTGGGATATTTCATAAAATAAGACTCTAAGCGTTTCAGAAATGGATACATTTTTTCTGAATATAATACAAACTGACATTTATGAATACTTTGAGTTATCGCCAACAAATCGGCGTAACACGATTTTTCTACTAAAAAGGCAGCAGCATGTATACTGAATATCTTTAACTGTGTCGTATTCACGCCTTCTAATAACAGTAACTTGTTTAAGGTTTTTGGTGTAGCAATAAGAATGTCTACACCTTCAAATATTTCTGATTTCAGTACGTCAATATGAAGTTTATCATCACATGGATAAATGCGTAATGAATTATATTTACTAAACTTAAAAAAGGCATCATAGAGTTCCAATACTTTTTCTCTATTTTCTACTAAAACGACAGCTCTAGGAGCAGTGCCCACTTCCTCACACTTTAATTTTTGCAAGGTCGTAAGTACAAGAGTAGTTGTTTTTCCGCTCTCTTTTGCCGCCGTACAAAAAATATTTGCGCCACTTTTTATAACAGGAATACTTTTAATCTGAAAAGGAGTAGGTGTTGCTATTTCTAACGTTTCTAGCATCTCTTTTATATGGGGATGTAACTTTTTAAAAGGCATAGGAATTAAAGAGGTACTTATTTAGTATATTATTTATAATAATTAAGACAAATATAGAATATTAAAATCTTACTAAAACATAAAAAACGAATGTTTCGTTGGCCAAGGATTGCTCTTTGCTTAATAAAATTCTTTTATGTATCAAAAGTTACCTCTAATGAACTAAAAAAGAATAATTTTGTAATCATAAAAAATAACTATTATTATGGATTTATTAAAGCAACCTTTCCCTTGGTATCTCTCAGGTCCCTTAATTTCGATCACACTATTATTGTTGATTTTAGTAGGTAAGCGTTTTGGAATGTCATCGAATTTGAGAACAATGTGTACTGTATTAGGTGCAGATAAGACCTGTGACTTTTTCTGTTTTGATTGGAGAGCCCAACGATGGAATTTAGTTGTTACACTAGGTGTTCTAATAGGTGGTTTTATAGCAGTCACCTACCTTTCAGGAGGAAATGCACCTGCAATTAATATTGATGTTGTAAAGGAGCTTAACACACTCGGGTTTAAAAGTGCAGGCACTAGTTATCTCCCGTTAGAATTATTTGGAGAAGAGGTCTTTAGTTCTGTTAAAGGTATTTTAATTTTATTAATTGGAGGAGTTTTAGTTGGTTTTGGAGCAAGGTATGCAGGAGGTTGTACTTCCGGGCATGCAATTGCTGGTTTAAGTAATTTACAGTTGCCATCATTAATTGCTGTAATTGGCTTTTTTATTGGTGGTTTGATAATGGTTCATTTAATATTTCCCTTAATTTTTTAACTTATGAAAAATAGTGTATATCTACTAATCGGAATTTTCTTTGGCATCGTATTGTTAAAATCGGAAGCAGCTTCTTGGTTTAGAATTTATGAAATGTTTCATTTTAAAGCATTTCATATGTATGGAATTATTGGTTCCGCTTTAGTACTCGGAATTGTTTTTATACAACTTATAAAACGTTATAATATAAAAACCTTTGGTGGTGCGCAAATCTCTTTTGTTGACAAAAAGAAAAGTATCCCCCGATACTTAATAGGAGGAATCATTTTTGGCTTAGGATGGGCACTAGCAGGAGCATGTCCAGGACCCATGTTTGTCCTTTTAGGTGCTGGGTTTTTCCCAATTATTATTGTTATTATTGGTGCAATGCTAGGCACGTGGTGCTATGGTTTATTAAAAAATAAATTACCTCATTAATTCGCCCTAAATTATTTTAGTTTTTTTAAACTTATAGCATGCATGAAAAGTTAAAAGAAAGTTATGGGTATTTGTTTGAAGATGCACTGATTGAAGAAATAATTCAAATAGGTACATTTAAAGAAGTTAAAGAAGGAGTTCAAATAATGAATATCGGTCAATACATTCGTTCAATGCCTTTATTGATCAATGGTGCTATTAAAATATTACGAGAAGATTCCAATGGAGATGAATTATTGTTGTATTTTTTAGAAAAAGGAGACACGTGTGCAATGACTTTATCTTGCTGTTTAGGAACTGCTAAAAGCGAAATACGAGCAGTTGCAGAATTAGATGCTGAATTAATTATGATTCCTGTTCAGAAGATGGAAGAATGGACGACCAAATATAAAAGCTGGCGCAACTTTGTATTCAATAGTTACCATAACCGTTTAATGGAAATGTTAACAACCATAGATAGTATTGCCTTCATGAAAATGGATGAACGGCTGCTGAAATATCTTCAGGATAAAATAAAAATTACGAAAGAAGTCATTATAAAAAGTACGCATCAGGAAATTGCTGATGAATTACATACTTCTCGCGTTGTAATTTCTAGGCTGTTAAAAAAATTAGAAAATCAAGGAAAAATACAACTTTACCGAAATTATATTAAAATTATTTCACTTTAGTATCAATCTTACCTTTGAAGTATGTTTATATTATTTGTAAAATTGTATAATCAATGCTGG
The DNA here is from genome assembly GCA_949545755.1 of Polaribacter sejongensis. GTDB lineage: Bacteria > Bacteroidota > Bacteroidia > Flavobacteriales > Flavobacteriaceae > Polaribacter > Polaribacter sejongensis_A. The sequence continues at coordinate 6,588 of CATITK010000025.1, forward strand.
AAATGAGAAGCTTTACAAAACTGCGCAGGAACCTTTTATATTAATAATAAACCAACAGGATCCGTTGTAAGTCAGCAACCTTTTGGTGATGCTCGCGCATCTGGTTCAAACGATAAAGCGGGAAGTACTCAAAATTTATTATGTTGGGTATCTTCTAGAAAGGTTTATTCCAATCCTAATAATAAAATATTTTAGAAAACTGAAATATTGAAATGCAAATTAATAAAGTACCGATTATTGTATTAATTCGTGTTGTTTTATTTTTCAATCTTGCTTTCAGTACATTACTAAATTTGCCGTACCCATAGAGCGTCAATGCTTTTCCGATGAAAGCACCTAGCAGAAATAAAATCAAAAGTAGGTATTCTTTATTTAGGCTTAAATACAACCTTTTTTTACTTAAAAAAGAAATTACTAAAATCCAATAAATTAGAACTGTTGGATTGACCAATCCAAGTATGAATCCCAACATTTGTTTGTCAATTTGAAACTTTCTTTTTTTTTATAAGAATACATTCTTCTTTTTCATCTTTCATACACTTTTTCTTCCTTAAAATAAGAACAATACCAACAGCCAATAATAGCAATGCAATTGTATATTGAAGATGTAAGTTCATTGCTACAAAATTTTCAATTTGCAGGTTGAAACGAATTGCAATCAATACTAATATTATTTCAGCCAATGCAGCTGTATAAATAATTTTTAATGCACTTTGTATATTCTCTTTTATTGTTGTGTTGATGACAGCGACATTCGTAGTACCTAGTGGTAAAGCTCCAATTATTGTTGCTAAAAGTCCTAAGAAAAAATAAGAAACCAAGTTCATTTGCTGCTAAACTCTAATTCAAACATTGGTTTTTATATTGAAGGGTCGCGTACGCATATCCAAAAGATTCAGCGAGCACTATATCTGTCTCCTTTTCTATAGCAACTCTAATTAAGGCTTGATGATGTACCAGGTGTTCTAGATTGTACATTATTTCTCTGTAGTAATTTGATGCCAATCGTATTTCATTTCCTACTAATTCATAGTTTAAAAATAATTCTTTGTTTGGTTTTTCTAACAACCCTTGTAGTTTCTTAAATTGGTCAATAGCAAACTCTTTTTCGAGTTCAATTTTTTGCTCTCTTTTTCTTTTATCGTAATTGATTTCACCAGATTCATAGCCTTTTAAAAGCGCTTGATACAATTCTATAATGTGCCTTGTATGTTGTCCAATAGAAGCTTTAGATAAGTTTTTGCATGGTTTCATATATATTTTTTCTGGAATTTCTTCCAGAACTTTTATAAATTCAGTAATCGTTAAAAATGAGGTCTTAAACATAGTTAATTTATAATATTTTATATTTATAAAAAGTTGTTCTTTGTAAATGTCAAATAAAAGAAGGGTAGGAGCTTGACTAACTCTTTTATTGAAAGAATTGCTATTCGGTTAACTTTTTCCAGTTTTCATCTGCCTTTGCTCTTAAAACATTTGGGGGGCCTTCTAACCAGGATTCAAAGGTGTTGTTTCCCCAAGAATTATAAAAAAGATATAATTTACCTTCTCGTACTTCAAAAGTTTCTGGGTCTATGGATACTTTTTTACCTTTTGCACCAAGTGCGTATGCACAATACCCACCATATTGAGGCACATATTTTGTAGGGTTTTCATTAAATGTATCTAAATTTTCTTGAGATGAAAACTTATACTTAACACCCTCATGAGTTGCTTCATAATTTTTATCACCTTCTTTAGCACTATTGTCAAAATAAGACACCACATCATATCCTTCAGCAACATAACCACTTTGTATATTATAATGGATTGTTTGGGCATTTAAAGAAGTTCCTAAAACGACGATAAGTAAGAGTAGTATTTTTTTCATAATTTAATAAATAGTTGATTTTTTGTTTAATTCTAATATGTCTGAAATATTGATTTTTATAAGATACCAGTCTTCCATTTTTTCTACAATCCCTTTAATTTTAGATGGCTTTCCTATATATGGAAGTATGTCGTTATGAATTGGGTTCCCTTTCATATCCGTAATTAAAAAATAATGAGAAATATTATTTTTGTCTGTAGTTGCTAATACAGGTGGAATTCCACCAGAAATACACCGTACTGCACAGCTTCTATGAATTTTACCTTTGCCAGGTTTCATCACACCAAAATAGCATTTTGGATCAATGATTTCTCCTACAGATTATAAAATAGCCCAAGAACGATTTAACGCAGTTAAAAATTGGCTTGATGATGGATTATATAAGTCTGGCTATTTGCCTGATGTATATTTACAAGGCTCATTTAGACTTGGTACAGTTGTAAGACCATATCATAACGATAAAGATGAAAATTTTGATATTGACCAAGTTTGTGAATTGACAAAATATAGTGAATTCAAATCTTCTGAAGTTCTAAAAAATGATGTTGGAGATAGGTTAAAAGAAAATAATGATTATGATAGAATGTTAGATACTGAAGGTAAAAGATGTTGGACAATAGAATATGCTACTGAAAATAATCGACCAGGTTTTCATATTGATATTCTACCAGCTCTGAAATCTAATGAAGGAACGTTACATAATATTGATATTACACATAAAGAAGATGACATTTATTCTTGGTCTACTAGTAATCCTAAAGGTTATTATTTTTGGTTTAAATCAAAAAACGCATACTCTACTAGCTTTATTGAATCTCAAAGAACTACTATTTTTAATGCCAATAAAGAATTGTATGAAATAGAAGAAAATGTTCCTAAACAACTCTTTAGGAATTCATTACAACGTGCTATTCAAATTATGAAACGACATAGAGATGTTCATTTCGTTAATAAAGATTTTAAACCAATTTCAATAATTATTACAACTATTACTGCACAGGTATATACAGAAAGTAATATAATAGAGATAATTGATGAGTTTATAAATTATGCTTTAAGTAGAAACGAATTTTTGATAAAAAATGGCTATTTAAATAAAGATGATATACTAGATTATTCAAATGGTAAATGGTTAATACCAAATCCAGTTGACTATGCAAGACCTGAAGCTGAAAGAGAAAATTTTGCTGACCGTTGGAATTTAGAACCTAAATTAGCAAATTCTTTTTTTGAATGGTGTCAACAATTGAAAAGAGATATAAACAGTTTTAAGAAAAGTGGATTTTCAGATAATCTAAATTTAAAAACTAAATCATTTGGAACAGGAGATAAAATAGATAAAGTTTTAATAAAAGAAAACGAGAAGGTATTAGAAAATGGAGTAGGTATATTTTCTTCTAATAATAGAGAACTACTGGATTTAATTCATCTAGGTATTGAAGGTAAAACAGAATGGGAATCAATAATAAAGTTAGCTCAAAGTTATTACGACAAGGCGGATGAAGGAGATAGTAAAGATGTTGCTAAAGTTAACTATTATCAAATATCAAGACATAGGGGACGTACGTTTTCGCAAGAAGCAAGAACTGATATAGAAGATGTTTTAAGAAGAAATAGCGATTCAGCTTCTTTCGTTCTTTGTTGTAACCTTCTATTAGGTTCTGCTACTCAACAAATGATAAAAAACTGTATGGCTGAATTTAATTATGAAAATATTTTAGAATGGCCAATATTGAGATTGTATAACCGTCCTTTTGTATTAAAAAGCACCATACAAGTTTAACAATGAATATTTTAGATTTTATAAAATCTGAATTCGCAAATTTTGGTTTGAAACTGACACCAAAACCCAATGGGAGGGAAGGAGTTGATTTTTTAGTTGGAGATTATCAACTATATCTATAGCCTATGAATTTGGATACAACACAAAGAAGTATCAAAATATCTAAAGAAGCTTTGGGTGAATTAAAAGGAGAATTACTTTAGTTTTATAACATTATATAAAATGAAAGCAGTGCGTTTTTTACCCAGATGTAGCGTTGGCAAAACGGCCTCAGAAAACTTTGGTTAAGACAATAGGTGAATGAGCGTCCATATTTTAGGCTATACAAATGCAATTATTCCATGGATGATTGGATTTGGATACAACACTTTACTAAAATCCAGTTTCAAATCGTATTTAGCTAAAAATGTACTTTGGGTACATTTTCTTAACGCTAAATAATCTAAAATATAGCGAATGAGCCGTTAACCTGCCTGCCGGCAGGCAGGTTGTTTCCAAAATTATATGCAGCCTTGAATTTTTGTTTAGCTCACGCGTTAATATTTTATTGGAGTTCGTGAATCTCCTAAAGTCGATTTCTTTTGTTTCAAGACAAAAGATAATGAAAGATTGAAAAAAAGGATTAATTGAAGTTCTGAATATAACAAGTGCATAGAATTTTATTTTTCTTAAAATTTATGCTCTTGTGGAAAGCTTACGAGAATCGTCTAAAATTTTTTATTACGTACATTTTATCGAATACGCGATTTTTAATAAGAGCAAAAAGGTTAGCTTTTATTTTGGCGTTGGCAAGCGATGGATAATTATTTTTAAAAAGCAATCGAGCGTTTGCGAGCGGCAATTTTACATAATGTCTAATTATAGCTATCAAATAAAACTAACAAGTTCATAAGCCGTAATTTAGTTCACGCTATTTTTATTGTTTTTTAAAGGAGTTCATGAATCTCCTAAAGTCGATTTCTTTTAACATAATATCTAACGATATAAGTCTAAAGACGTTATATCTGATATTATGTGTAAATAGCCTGAAATACGGCTATACAGAAATTACTGCGTAAATGTACTATAATTTATATTATGTAAAATAGAAGTTTGAATAACACTGATTATCTTATCGCTTCTATTCCTTTTGTTCTTGTTCGAATACGGATGGCATCTTCCACGGGATACACAAAGATTTTTCCATCTCCAACTAAGTTTTCTGATGCGTTATCCAGAATAACATCAATAGCGGTTTCTAAATTGTCATCACTAACAATACAAATCATCATGATTCTAGTTTGTAAAATCATGTTTTGTTCGGTACCTCTATAGCGCTCTGTATATGTTTTTTGTAACCCACTCCCTTTTACAGGGATTATCGTGTTACAAGGAATTCCTGCTTCTTTTAAACCCGTCTGTACCGCTTTTAATTTTGAGGGTCTTATAATTGCTTCAATTTTTTTCATGTCTTTAAATTTAGTTTACTATAATTACTCAAATGTAGAATACGCCTCAACCCCAAAAGTTACGGCATCTATTCCTGCAGACTCTTCTTCTTTAGAAATTCGAATACCAAAAGTTTTTTGCATAATTTTCATCAGTATAAATGTTACTATAAACGAAAAAGCACCAATCACTATAACACCCAGAGCTTGTGTCCACAACATGGCTGCGCCACCTCCAAAAAACAGCCCACCCTCCGTGGCAAATAAACCAACTGCTAAGGCACCAAATAAGCCATTTACACCATGTACAGCAATAGCTCCAACAGGATCATCAATTTTTAATTTATCAATATATAAAACGGCAACGTCTACTAATACACCCGCAATTAAACCGATTACAATTGCAGCATTGGGCCCCACAACATTACAGCCTGCAGTAATTGCTACTAAGCCAGCTAAGACACCATTTATAGTCATCGTAATATCTACTTGTCCGTATCTGAAATAAGTGTAAAACATTGTTGAAATTCCACCAGCTGCAGATGCTAAAAATGTATTGGTTGCAACTGTTCCAATCAACTCCCAATTCCCAACAGCTCCTAGAGTTGACCCAGGATTAAACCCAAACCATCCAAACCATAAAATAAAAGCACCCACTGCAGCTAAAGGTAAATTGTGTCCGGGAATTGCGTTTACTTCCCCATTTTTTTGGTATTTCCCTATTCTTGGGCCTAAAACAATCGCTGCTGCTAAAGCAGAAAAACCACCCATGGCATGCACCGCTGCGGAGCCTGCAAAATCATTAAATCCTCTTAAAGCTAACCAACCATTAGGATTCCAAACCCAATTTGCGGCTAAAGGATATAGGATTGCACAGAAAATGAAAACATAGATAGCGTAACTCCAAATTTTCATACGTTCAGCTACAGCACCCGATACAATTGAAATGGCTGCAATTGCAAAACCCAATTGTATGAACCAGAAAAGTTTGTTAGAAACGGTTAACCCTAAGCCTAAATCGTCCGTGGTAATACCAATGTCAAAAGCAAACCAACCATTTGAATTTCCATATGCAATTCCAAAACCAACTAGGTAAAAAGCAATTCCTCCAAAAGTGATGTCGATAATGACTTTTGCAATTATACTCATTGCATTTTTTGACCTTACAAAGCCTGCTTCTAATAGCGCAAAACCACCTTCCATAAAAAAGATAATTGCTGCGCAAATTGCGACCCAAATAGTATCAATTGCATTTATTAATTGGGGTTGTTCTGTCGTAATAGTTGCTAGTGTGCTCATATAGTATCTTTGATTTTTTAAAAAAATTAAAGATACTATAAATCTCCTAGTTATTGAGTATATAGTAAAAAAAGATATAAAAAAATGTGTTTTTTATAATATTTACAGTAAATATTACTACATATTATAATTCCTTTTTTAAGAATTCTATCACATCTGCTGGATATAAAAATTATAATCTTTAAAACAATGTCAATACATCCTCTATTCGTTTTATGAGTAAACTTAATTTGAATTACTTCTTGTCTTTTAGAGAGAAGTTTATAAAGTATTTTGTAAGGTGTTTTTATTAAGATATATATAGAATAAAAGAGCACCCTTTTTTTCTTTAATCTTAAGGATTTTAGACGCTCTTTAAACGTAAATAGAAGTACTTTTGTACTGTGGAAATTAGACAAAAATCAGAAGTAGAATTTATAATTGTAATGGCATCACTAATGTCATTAGTTGCCCTAGCAATAGATGCACTATTACCAGCTATTACTGAAATTAGTAAAACAATACAGGTGACAGATTCAAAGAACAATCAATTATTCATAACAATGATTTTTTTAGGATTGGGCTTTGGGCAACTTATTTCTGGGCCTTTATCTGATAGTTTTGGCAGAAAACCAGTAATTTATGTTGGTTTTATCGTTTTTGCTTTTGCAAGTTTAATCTGTGTTTTTGCCACCAATTTAGAAATGATGATCATCGGTAGAGTCCTACAAGGAATGGGTCTCTCAGCCCCAAGAACGATAAGTATCGCAATGGTTAGAGATCGTTTTAGTGGAAACTATATGGCCAAAGTAATGTCTTTTATTGTCGTAATTTTCATTTTGGTTCCTGTGGTAGCGCCTGCTATAGGAAAGTTATTATTAGATTCATATGGTTGGAAATCTATTTTTTACGGTCAGTTAGTCTTAGGTTTTTTTATTATGATTTGGGTTTGGAAACGTCAACCTGAAACTTTAAAAATAGCCAATAGAAAAAAACTAAATCGGACTCTTTTTATCGAGGGTGCCAAAGAGTTTGTAAAACACAAACACGCTGTTATTTTTACTTTATTTTCAGGTTTTATTACGGGCTCTTTTATTGTTTATTTAAGTGCTAGTCAACAAATATTTGAACAGCAATATCAATTAAAAGAAGAGTTTCCTTATATTTTTGCAGGTCTTGCTATTAGTGCAGGTTTGGCAACTTTTTTAAATGGGAAGCTAGTAATGAAACTAGGGATGTTTAAATTAGTTTCATTTGCCACAATAGCGTTTGCAATCATTCCGTTGCTTTATATACTCCTTTTTTCTGGAGAAAATAATCCAAGTATTTATATTTTAGTACTATTTTTTGCGGGTCAATTTTTTTCTATAGGTTTTCTTTTTGGAAATACAAGGGCATTAGCAATGGAACCTATTGGTCATATTGCAGGAATTGGAGCTGCGATCAATGGTTTTATTTCTACAATAATGGCAGTGCCAATAGCTACATATATAGGTAGTTATATCGACAAAACGGCTTTACCCCTTTTTATAGGTTTTTTTGTTTGTGGTTGTATCGCTTTATTATTAATTGGAAATTTAAAGTATATAAAACCTAAAAAAGTTTAGTTTCCTTATTATATAAAAGATGAATTTACACATAATTTTTGAAGACGATTATTTAATTTGTGTTCATAAACCGAATAATATGTTAGTGCACCATGCACATCATTCTAGAAATATTTCTGATGAAATCTCACTTTTACAGTTCATCTTAGCTGAAAAAAAAATAAAAGTGTATCCTATTCATCGATTGGACAGAAAAACTTCGGGCATTATTTTATTGGCAAAAGAAACGAAGTTTGTTTCAAAATTTCAAGAATTGTTTACCGAAGGTGAAATTGAGAAAACCTATTTTGGAGTTGTTCGAGGATTTTCTCCTGACACAAAGATCATTGACTCTCCTGTGAAAGGGAGAGACGCAAACGTTCATAAAGAAGCAGTAACCCATTTAAAAACAATTGCCCAAATTACGCTAGATATCCCTGTAAAACCATATGACTCTTCACGATATAGTTTGGTGGAATTGTCTCCTAAAACAGGACGTATGCATCAATTACGAGTACATTCAACCAAAATTAGTCATCCTTTAATTGGAGATACAAAATACGGCGATAAGAATCATGATGTAATGTTTGATGAAAATTTTGGATGGAAGCACCTATTTTTACATGCAGGGAAATTAGCATTTACACATCCTTTTACTTCAGAGCACCTTACCTTAAAAACTCCTTTTCCAAAAGATTGGATTGCGCTATTTTCAACTTTTTCATGGAAAAATCCATTGGAGTAATTCTTATTTTACAAAGGAATCATAAAATTATTGTTCAATCGACTGTGCAAAAAAACCAACCAACTCACTTTCTTCAAAAGTAGGTGTAACTTCAATGGGATTACAGCAAACTTCACAATCCTCTATATACTCCTGCTGAGAAACACTTGTGTCTAAAATCATAGAAATTTCTGACCAGCAATGTGGACATTGAAAAAAATGTTCTAACTCCATTTACATTAATAATTTATAAGTTCTAAGATACTGTCTTCTAATTTATTTTTTGCTAAATATTGATTTTCTAGACCGCTATCAAAAGGGATTGGAGTTGCTAAACTTGCAATCCGTTTTACTGGTGCATCTAAATACGCAAAGCAATTTTCATTTATTAGGGCAGAAATATCGCTTGCAATTCCTCCAAATAATGAATCTTCTTGCACAATCATCGCTTTTCCAGTTTTCTTAACCGATGAATAAATAGTAGCAACATCTAGGGGTTCTAGTGTTCTCAAATCAATTACATCTATAGCTATTTCTTTATTGCTTTCCAGTACCTCTAAAACCCAATGAATTGCAGCACCATAACTGATAACTGTCAATTGATTTCCCTCCTTTAAAAGCATTGCTTTTCCAATTTCTGTGGTATAATAATTTTCAGAGACCTCTTGATAAACAGCTCTGTATAAGGCTTTATGTTCAAAAAAAAGAACCGGATTTGGGTCGTTAATAGCTGCAATCAACAAGCCTTTTGCATCTTGAGGAAACGCAGGATATACCACTTTCAAACCAGGCGTTTTTGTAAACCAAGCTTCATTTGTCTGACTATGAAATGGGCCCGCTCCGACTCCTGCTCCACAAGGCATTCTTACAACAACAGCTGCTTTTTCAGACCATCGATAATGAGATTTAGCAAGCAAGTTTACAATCGGATTAAAACCAGAAGAAACAAAATCTGCAAATTGCATTTCTACGACAGCTTTCATTCCGTTGATAGATAAACCATAAGCCGCTGAAATAATTGCAGATTCACAAATAGGTGTATTTCGAATACGTTCTTTTCCAAATTTCTCTACAAAACCTGCTGTCACTTTAAAAACACCTCCATATTCCGCAACATCTTGCCCCATTATTACCAAGCTATCGTGTCTTTCCATTGATTGCTTTAAACCTTCGGAAATTGCATCAACAAAACGGATGTTTTTCTTTGATTTTGATGGTGCTATTTCATTGTATTGATGGTACTTATAAACATCATTTAATTCCGTTTCTATATTTGGAGTTATTTTCTCTTCCGAAAAAGCAATTTGAAGATGCGCTCCTATTTCGGAATCTATTGCGTCTTTTAATGAAGTCTCAAGTTTCTGAGTAAGAATTCCTTCCGACTTTAGAAATTTCTTATAATTAATGATCGGATCTTTAGCTGCCCAGAAATCTAAAGCTGCTTGTGAAACGTATTTTGTACCACTTGCTTCTTCATGCCCCCCCATTCTAAATGTTTTAAATTCTAATAAAATGGGTCTTGGATTTTCTCGAACACTTTTGGCTAATGCGTCCACTTTTGTATAAACTTCTAAAACATTATTACCATCAATAATATGACTTTCCATTCCGTAGCCAATGCCTTTGTCCGCGATGTTTTTGCAATTAAATTGTTCATCAACGGGTGTTGATAAACCGTATCCATTGTTTTCAATACAAAACAAAACAGGTAAACTCCAAACAGCAGCGACATTTAAAGCTTCATGAAAATCACCTTCACTTGTACCTCCTTCACCAGAAAAAACAGCACAAACCTTTTTGTTTTTTTTCAATTTATTAGCCAATGCAATCCCGGTTGCAACACCTAATTGTGGCCCTAAGTGAGAAATCATACCTATAATATGATATTCTTGAGTACCAAAATGAAAACTTCTATCTCTCCCTTTTGTAAACCCATTCATTTTTCCCTGCCATTGAGAAAATAATCGGTGCAAAGGAATTCCTCTTGCTGTGAAAACACCTAAATTTCGATGCATTGGTAGGATGTATTCCCCTGGGTCTAAAGCGGCAGTAACTCCAACAGAAATTGCTTCTTGCCCGATACCAGAAAACCATTTAGATATTTTTCCTTGCCTTACTAGAATTCGCATTTTTTCCTCAACTAAACGAGGTTTAAGCATGTTTTTGTACAAGCTCAATAAGGTGTCCGTATCTATGGCGTTTTTAGTAAAACCAATTTTAGAGAGCATAAATTGTAAATTTCATAATTACACAAACATAATATATATAAAAAAATTCTTACCGTTTTATAGATAAGAATTTAAAATATTATGAAGAGATCGTTTTATAAATCTTTAAAGATTGCATGCATCATTCTCTTTTTATCATTGATACTTTCTTCTAAAGCAATCATCGTTTCTGTTCTGTTTACTCCAGGGATATCATCTATTCTGTAGATAATATCTTTAGCATCGTTTGTTCCTTTTGCTCTTACTTTACAAAAAATATTGTATTTACCAGCAGTTACATATGCGACAGTTACATTTGGAATACTTCTTAAATCTGAAATTACACTTTGAGTCATAGACGACTTTTCTAAATAAACTCCCACATGCGCTATAAACGAATAGCCCATTTTTTCATAATTTAAAGTAAGTGTAGAGCCCTGAATAATACCTTCATCTTCCATTTTTTTAACACGTACGTGAATCGTACCTGCTGAAACTAATAGTTGTTTTGCAATATCAGTAAAGGGGGTTCTTGCATTTTCTATTAACACATCTAATATTTGATGATCAATTTCATCTAAAATAAATTTTTTCATTTTTTTACGTATTATTCAATTAAAAATACAAATCTATGAATTTTATTTAACTAAACAACCACAAAACTAACAAATACTTAAATATTATCACCTTCGAAAACGATTTCGGAGTGTCCAAGTTTAGAAATTAAGGAATTTTCTGCTACTTTATTTAATTTTGAAGTCAATTTCCCTTCGATAATTTTATCTTCATATTGATAGGCGATATCATTTTTTGAGTCGGCGTATCGGTGAATAACATCATAGAAAATTTTATCATTATTTGGAATGTCAAAATATTCTTTATAATTATTAAAAGAGGAGGCCTTAGCAATATGATGAATTCCTTGAAGCATAGAAAAAAAGGTGTATTTTCGAGAAGCTTCTCTGTCATAATCTTTCGGGTAATGACCAGATTCTATTAAAATGGTATTGAAACCTAGTTTTTGAAAATTATCTCCTGTTGCTGTTGGGTAAAATTCATCTGTATATCTCCCCACAAAGTTTGGAATTATGTTTTGCAGCATTTTATTCATACTAACAATAACATTCATTGTTTCAGTTCTTCCTTTGGTAAGGGCTCTGGTAACTTCTTCTGAAGGAGCCAAAAAAGAGATTGTCGCTGGATTTTTAGTGCCTTCTACTCCAAAAATAGTTCTTTGATCATGGAGGTTGAAGCAAAATTTTGGGTCAAATTTTTCTAAAACTGTACGTAAAAACTTACTTTCTTTGGCAATTCTATTTACAGCATCTCTGTTTAAATCTACCTCATTTGCATTTACTCTTGTATACGCTTGTGCTCCATCAGGGTTCAACATTGGTATAAAAACCAAAGTACATTCTTCTAGTATTTTTAAAAAGGTCGCTTCCGAGGAAGTTATAATACAGTTTAAAAGATCAAATATTGCTTTTGTACCTGTACTTTCATTCCCATGCATTTGAGACCATACTAATATTTTCTTAGATCCAGACCCAATTTTTAATTGCATAATAGGTCTCTTCTCTTCAGAAGTACCTATTTGTGAAATGTCAAACTTAAGCGCATATTTAGAAAATAGTTTTTCTATGTCTTTATAAGTAATCCATTTTCCATGCAAAGAGTTTTCTTTTTGCGATGTATAAATATTTTCTAAAAAATTAGCTGATAAAGTATTCATTATAATGTATAAATATTTTCTTCAAAATTACACCATTTACAATTGTCATCAAACTAAAAAATTACAATTGTAAATTATAGAGATGTTACAAATGTAACTTACTTTTATGAAGAATTATTTTACTTTTGTAAATTATGAACTTTCAAGACAACCTAACAAAAGCCTTTGCGATTTAGAAGATTTAAAGTGTATCTATATATAAATTGAAAGTGCTTATTATTAGGTGTTTATATACTTCAATTAAAGTGATAGTTCAATTACTTTAAAAGGTTTTTTAAAGTTTATATGAATAGTTTTTGAAGATAATTTTAGATTGTTTACATTTGTATAAATCAACAATATTACAATGGTAAACATCCCTGAATTTACTTCTCGACTAAAAAAAATAATAGATTTTCATCAATTATCTGCTTCTACCTTTGCAGATAAAGCAGGTGTTCAGCGCTCCAGTATTTCTCATATTCTTTCAGGAAGAAATAAACCTAGTTTAGATTTTATCCTAAAAGTAACTTCAGAATTTAAAGATGTAGATATGTATTGGTTGTTAAATGGAGTGGGAACTTTTCCTAAAAACGTAGAAAAAGTAAAAGCAACCACTACCCCACCAATATTCAATTCTGAAGTTGATGGAAAAAAAATCCAACGGATTGTCGTTTTTTTTAATGATGGTACTTTTGAAGAGTATAAAAAGTAGGTTCTAGTCTATACATAAAGACAACGTTTACTAAAAACGTTCATAATAACAAAAGAAGCTGCCAGATTTATTGAAATTCTACGAATTTTGTCATCCCTAGTAAGTCTTACAGAAATGATATTACCAGCGAATAATTATAGATCCCCAAGTAAATCCGCTACCAAAAGCTGCTAGGACCACTAAATCATTGTCTTTTATCTTTCCTTTTTCCCAAGCTTCCGTTAAGGCGATAATAACAGATGCAGCAGTTGTATTCCCGTATTTCATAATATTATTGAATACTTGATCATCAGATAACTTAAATTTACGCTGTATAAACTGTGCAATACGCAAATTGGCTTGATGCGGGATTAACATATCAATAGCTTCTTTCTCTAAATTATTAGCTTGTAAACCTTCTACAATTGCTTCAGAAAAACGAGTTATGGCATGCTTAAATACAAATTGCCCGTTCATATATGGATAATAAGAAACATCATTAGGATCATTGTTTTCTAGAATTTCCGGAACCCACCGTTGTGTAGAAGGCCCTTCTAAAACTAATTCTTTTGCGTGTTTGCCTTCGGAATGTAAATGAGAAGATAAAATACCTCTTCCCTCCTCCTCACATCGAGATAATACTGCAGCCCCTGCTCCATCACCAAAAATAACAGATACATTTCTTCCTCTTGTTGATTTTTCTAAACCACCAGAATGATTTTCAGCACCAATCACTAAAATATTTTTATACATTCCTGTTTTTATAAATTGATCTGCAACAGACATCGCATAAATAAACCCAGAACATTGATTACGTACATCCAAAGCGCCAATTGTTGGCATTTCCAACATTTCTTGCACCTGGACGCCACCTCCAGGAAAATACATGTCTGGACTTAAGGTAGCAAACACAATAAAATCGATATCATCTTTCGTTAAACCAGCTCTCTCTATAGCTACTCGAGATGCTTTAGCTCCCATAACGGCAGTCGTATCTCCAGATTTTGGATCTATCCAGCGTCTTTCTTTTATTCCTGTTCTTTCCTGAATCCATTCGTCTGAAGTTTCCATAAATTCCTTTAAATCGTCGTTAGTTACAACGTTTTCAGGAACATAATAGCCTAAACCAGTTATTTTAGAATTGTACATAATTTATCTTTAGAGGTGAATTGTTTGCGTTAGCTAAATTAGTTATAAATTAACACCTTTACAAAAAGCACTTGTAATTAATAGTGTAAAGAAATATTGATAAACTTTAAAAATAAAACGATGACCCCCTAATTTTAGCTGCTAGTATAGGTAGTTGATATGGTGGGGTAAATCAAAAAAAAATACTAACTTAATTTATATTACAAAACTTTCTGCCATCTTGTCATAATAGGCTCTTTGGTATTTTTTTTGACTAATGATATTAGTATAAAATAACAAATTAATTCAGATAGATAAAATGGCAAAAGGTAATATTAATGTATCAGTAGAAAATATTTTCCCACTGATTAAGAAATTCTTGTATTCTGATCACGAAATATTTTTACGTGAACTGATCTCTAACGGTACAGACGCAACCTCTAAACTAAAACACCTTATCGCTATAGGTGAAGCAAAAACAGAGTTAGGAGATGCAAAAATTGAAGTAAGCATTGACAAAGAAGCAAAAACAATAACGATAAAAGATCAGGGTTTAGGAATGACTGCAGATGAAGTTGAAAAATACATCAACCAAATTGCATTTTCTGGCGCAGAAGAGTTTTTAGATACTTATAAAGACAACGAAGCAGGAATTATAGGTCATTTTGGATTAGGTTTTTACTCTGCGTTTATGGTAGCAGATAAAGTGGAGTTAATTACAAAATCTTTTAAAGATGCCCCTGCTGCACATTGGACATGTGATGGTTCTCCTGAATATACTTTGGTTGAAAATGAAAAGTCTGACAGAGGAACTGAGATTATTTTACATGTTGCAGAAGATTCTTTAGATTTTCTAGAAGAAAGTAAAATTGGTGGTTTATTAGACAAATATAATCGTTTTAACCAAGTGCCAATTAAATTTGGAACCAAAGAAATTAACGATCCTGAATTTACACCTGCAACGACAAAAGATGCAGAAGGTAAAGAAACGACAGAAGCTCATAAACAAATTACTGTTGATAACATTATCAACAACACGACTCCTGCATGGACAAAAGCACCTGCAGATTTAAAGGATGAAGATTATGAAAATTTCTATAGAGAATTGTATCCAATGCAATTTGAAGAGTCTTTATTTCACATTCACTTAAATGTAGATTATCCATTTAACTTAACAGGAATTTTATTCTTCCCTAAATTGTCTCAAAGCATGGATAT
>CATITK010000026.1 GCA_949545755.1 Polaribacter sejongensis
ATAAAAATGAAGAAAATGAAATTTTCACACAAATTATTATTGATTACTTTTTTAGTAACAATATTAAATTCATGCACAAATAAATTTGAAGAAATCAATACAAACCCAGACGCAATTACTTTAGCCTCACCTGAAGAACTTTTTGCAGGTTCTGTAAAAAAAGGATTGGATTTAATTGGTGGTACTATGAACGACCAAATATTTAATTCGTATGCTAGTTATTATGGCGGTAAAGGAGGCCAGTTTAATAGATACTTTTTTACAGAATCAGGGCTAGATAATTTTTGGAGACAGTTTTATATAGATATTTTGAAAAATAATCAAGATATTATTGATAATTATAGTAGCGACCCAAGTTATAGGAATAGAGTGTATATATCAAAAATATGGAAAAGTTATGTGTTTTCAGTATTAGTGTCAACCTTCGGAGCTGTGCCTTATGAAGATGCTTCTAAAGGATTACTTGCAACAAGATATTCATCTGAAGAATTTATTTATACTGATATTTTAGCTGTTTTAAAAGAAGCAGGAGAAAATATGGACCCTAATGGAGATGCACTTATGCAAGATCCGGTTTTTAATGGAGATAATACAAAATGGATCAAATTCGCAAATTCACTTCGCTTAAAAATTGCATTAAGAATTTCTGGAGGTTTTCCTACTTTGGCTCGCCAACATGGTTCTGAAGCTATGGCAAATGAAAATAATCTTTTAAGTACTAATTTAGATAACGTTACTCTAAAGTGGGGGCTAGAAGAAGAAAATTGGTCGTTTAATTATCGGAGATATATCTTTATAACTGCAAATCTGGATGTAGTACCTTATGTTAATCTAAATTATTTATTAAATTTAAAAACGTATAAAGATCCAAGATTAGTTGCGTTAGTAGAGCCTTCAATAAATCCAATAACAATTAAAGACATCGTATTTAAGTCTGGTTCTACAACAGAAAAAATTACTGTAGAATATGAATTACCCTATTTTGGAAGGCCTCTAGGAGGAAATGCAGTAATAGACGATTGGGATTTAAATGGTAATAACAATATACTTAGTGGAGTTGAAACTAGAAGGTATAGCAGGCCTAAAGTAGATGTGTTTATGTCTCCAGATATGAGCTATAACCTTATTACTTATGCAGAATTAAGCTTTATAAAAGCAGAGGCGCAACTATTAGGTTGGGGAGGCTCTAAAACAGGAGAACAATATTATTATGATGGTATTGACGCTTCTTTTCAGCAGTATGGTGTTACAGGAGCAACAGAGTATAAAGAAAGGGATGGCATTAAATGGGGGACTTCGAGCACCGGTGATAGACATTTATTTGGCGTAGTAAATAGCGGTATTTCTGCGAAACCTTTCGATAAAATTACAAGACAACGTTGGCTAGCTAGTTTTAATCAAGGTCATGATATATGGTGTATGCAGAGAAGAACAAGACTGTTACCACTTATAGATCAATTTGCACCAGATGGATCACTTGGATTAGATTATGCCGCTTTGCCAGAAAGAATGGTTTATCCACCATTTTCAGAAAGTGTATTAAATAACGATAGTTTTCAAGAGGCCGTTTCCAACTTATCGAAAGGTAATTCATTATACAGTGAACTTAAAATGAACAAACCATATATCCCAACAAAATGGGGAACAATTATCCCTGAGTTTAACCAAGATTTTGCAAATAATTTTTATGGAGATTCAGAGGATGATTTAATTGCTGCTGGAATCACTTATAAAATAATATAAAAATATTATGGAAAATATAAAAAAAATATTACTACTAATTATCTTAATCATATCTTTTTCTTGTACTGAAGATGATATTGCTGTAGAAGATAGTTTTTTAAATTATGACATCCCTATTGTACCTTTGACTTCAAATTATACCCTTGGCGCGCAGTATAGCAGGTTTATTAGAAGCAGCAAAGTGCCTGAAAAACCTACTATTGGTGTTTATAATCCGAACGTATCAGATCGTACTGTTTATGAAGAACACATAAAACAAGCACAAAAAGGAGGTATCGATTTTTTTATCTTTCAATTTAGATCTGCAAATAATCAAAATCTAAACAATCAAGACATTGCATTTATTAATGAACTACAAGCGGCACCAAATGCAGCAGATGTAAATTTTGCGCTATCCTATAATTTTGGAAACATGGGTTTAAATAACGATAATAGAATTGAATCAAAAGGTCTTGTTCAAAGGTTTATAGATGATTTTAAATTAATGACTCCATTTTTTAATCAAACGAATTATATGAAAGTTGATGAAAAAAATGTGGTATATCTTTTAAATAGCCACAATCTCCACTCTGATGATAATGCAGCTCTATATCAACAAATGAGGGGAGAATTATCTGACCTTGGTGTTGAACTATATTTAATTGGTATGCAAAATGAGTGGACACCAACGTTAAGGTATGATTTCAGGTTTGTAAACGGAGTTGACGCTGTTACACACACAACCTATGCCCTAGTGAATATTAATTTTTATGATAGAATAATTAATTTTCACAAATTTATGGATCAAGCATGGTTGTACCATAAAGAAACCTTTGAAAAATATAATATTGAATACATTCCTACAATATCTCCATCTATAAATCTAAAAATAATAAATGGCGGAAGTAATACCCATGTGTATGATAAGGATGAGTCTTGGTTTAGAGCGAATTGTAACGTAGCAAGAAGAGCTGCTGGCGCTAATAAAATCATTCTTATCGATTCCTTTAACGATTGGAATAGAGGAACTCAATTAGAATCAGCAGACACATATGGAGAAGATTTCCTTCAAATTTTAAAAGAAGAATTTAAAGTAAATTAATTTATTATTTAAATGAAAAAAGAATTAACTCTATTTGCTACTTTCTTTAGTATTTCACTTTTAATCGGTTGTAAAATCAATACAAATAGTGATACCCTAACTAAAAAAAGTCTTCCGCAAATTAATAACGCCATCGAAGGTAAAATCTTAGCGGGCTATCAAGGCTGGTTTAATGCTAAAGGAGATGGTTCAAAATTAAATTGGAAACACTATGGCAATAACGCTAAATTTTATCCAGGAAGTACCTCGATAGATTTTTGGCCAGAAATGGTTGAAATTCAACAAAGCAATCAATATAAAACCGCCTTTAAATATAAAAGTGACACCCCCGCATTTGTATTTAGTTCCGCCGATTATGAAACCGTAGATCTCCATTTCAAATGGATGAAAGAGTATGGCATAGATGGGGTTTTTGCACAACGTTTTGTAATAGGCTTAACCAGAGGTAAAAAAAGAAGCGATAACTATAATACTGTTTTTGACAACTGTTTTAGAGCTGCAAAAAACAACAATAGAATATTGAGTTTAATGTACGACCTTTCAGGCACTAACAGTTCTAATATTGTAGAAACTACTATAAAAGATTGGAAACAACTCGTTAGAAAATATAAGTTAAATGATCCCACTAACCCGAATGTTTTAACCTATAAAGGAAAAGCAGTGGTTTCTCTTTGGGGCGTTGGTTTTGAAAATAGAAAATACACTTTAGAGAATATCAAAGAACTGATTGACTTCTTTAAAAACGATCCAAAATATGGGAATTGTGTTGTGCTTTTGGGTGTTCCAACGGGATGGAGAACTTTAGACAGAGATGCCGTTAATGATCCTAAATTACACGAGGTTATTAAGATGGCTGATATTGTGCATCCATGGTCGCCTGGAAGGTATCATGATTTAGAATCCGTTGATCAGCATAAAGAAGACTATACAGTAAAAGATCTGCAATGGTGTACTGAAAATAATTTGATGTATATGCCGGTTGTTTTTCCAGGATTTAGTTGGGCAAACATGAAAAACGATATGACTATTTTCAATCAAATACCGCGCTTAAAAGGAGAATTCTTATGGAGACAACTTTATAATGCTATTTCTTCTGATGTAAAAACAATTTACGTTGCCATGTTTGATGAGATTGATGAAGGCACTTGTATTTTTAAAGTGGATAACAACCCTCCGGTAGGAAAAAGTAAATTTCTAACTTATGAAGGGCTACCATCGGATTATTATTTGTGGCAAACAGGACAAGCAACAAAAATGTTGCGTAAAGAAATTCCTTTAAGCAAAAACCAGCCAATTTACCCTAATAAAAATTAATCGTTTAGTTGATGAATTCAAAGATATTAATACCAAAAGTAGAATGTATTATTTGTATAAAAATAATGATAATTTCTTTGCTCTTATTTTCGTGTAACTCCGTAAAAAATAGTGATAATGTAATCTATGTAGACCCACAGATTGGAGGGGTAGCGCCATTTTTACAACCGACGCGAACACGTATACATTTACCAAATTCGATGGTACGAATGTATCCAGAAAGAAAAGATTACAGAGACGATCAAATTACTTCTTTTCCATTAACAACACGAAAGCATCGGTCTGATTTACTTTTTAATATTATGCCAGTTTCTGGAGCTATAAATGAAGCCGATGCACCTGTTTCTGCTTGGGATCAAGAGTTAGAAATTGCACACCCTCACTACTACTCTACTTGGTTAGAAGATTATAATATTACGACAGAATTCACCCCCGCAGCGCAAGCAGGTATCTTTAAATTTACCTATCAAAATAACGACATTAGAAAATTATTTCTAAGCGATTTATCGGGAGATGACTGGCAATTAAATGACGATGGATCTCTAACGGGAACCGAATCTTTTGAAGGAATGCTGTGCTATGTGTATGCCGTAACTGACAGAAAAGGAATATTTACATCTATAATAACATCAGAAAATACCGTCAATTCATGGATGACTTGGAACGATACAGACATCAATCAAGTTCAATTTAAATATGGGCTCTCATTTATAAGTAGTGAGCAAGCAAAGAAAAATTTAGAAAGAGAAATACCAGATTTTAATTTTGAAAATGTAAAAGAAAAAGCGCGTAAAGAATGGTCTAATTTATTAAATCAAATTGAGGTTGAAGGTGGTACTGAAGCATACAAAAGAACGTTTTATACCGCACTGTATCGTTCCTATGAACGAATGATAAATATATCTGAAGACGGAACCTATTACAGTAATTATGATCAAAAGATTCACGAAGGGGAACAAGACTTTTATGCAGATGATTGGGTTTGGGATACGTTTTTAGCTTTGCATCCATTACGCTATATTTTACAACCAGCCATGGAATCAGATATGATGACATCTTACGTAAGGATGTATGAACAATCGGGTTGGTTACCTCAATTTCCGCAAATTCATGGAGATGCACCTCCAATGAATGGCTTCCACTCTACCATTATGTTATTAGATGCTTACAGAAAAGGCGTTACTAATTTTGATGCTGAAATAGCGTTTCAGGCCATGAAAAAAAATGCTTTAAAAGGCACTATGATTCCATGGAAAATGGGCGCCCATGCGCCTTTGGATACACTTGCTTTAGCACTTGGTTATTTTCCAGCAATATACCCCGGAGAAAAAGAAACAGAGCCTAGAGTTCATGACTTTGAAAAAAGACAATCGGTTGCGGTTACCTTAGCTCAAGGCTATGACGATTGGGCTTTAGCCGAATTTGCTAAGGAACTAGGCAAAGATGAAGATTATAAATACTTCTCCAAAACAGCCCAGAATTACAAAAATTTATATTGGGAGGAAAAAGGATTCTTTATGCCAAAAGATGCCAAGGGCAATTGGATTGATATCGACCCAAAATTTGATGGCGGAATGGGCGGAAGAGATTATTACGATGAAAATAATGGGTGGACTTACCTATGGAATGTACAACAAGACATTTTAGGGTTGCAAGAATTAATGGGAGGCAGAAAAACGTTTGAGGAACGTTTAGATCAAATGTTTAGAGAAGATTTAGGGAGAAGCACGTATGCATTAAATGCAAGATTTCCTGATTTTACAGGCATCGTAGGGCAATATTCGATGGGAAATGAACCCAGTTTTCATATCCCCTATTTATACAATTTTACAGATTCGCCTTGGAAAGCGCAAAAGAAAATAAGAATGCTTTTGAACACTTGGTTTAAAGACAACATTTTTGGTATTCCAGGCGATGAAGATGGAGGCAGCATGTCTGCCTTTGTCGTGTTTTCTGCAATGGGCTTTTATCCAATCACTCCGGGAACCCCCGTTTATACAATTGGAAGTCCTTTGTTTTCAAAAATTAGCATCAACCTCCCAAATGGTAAAAAATTCACCATAAATGCACCAAACTGTAATGAAACGAACAAGTATATACAGTCTGCAACATTAAACGGAAAAGAACTAAAAGGACCTTGGTTTACACACAATGATCTTATCAATGGCGCGACCCTCACATTAGAAATGGGGAAATATCCAAATAAAAACTGGGGTGCAGATCCATCTTTGATACCAAACGATTTTAAAAATTAACAACCAATTACCTATGAAAAATATTAAAAGTTACTTACTGCTTCTATCTGTAATAGGTCTTTTGTCGTTTGTTAAAGCCACAAAAACAACTAATAAATCTATTGACAATACAACATATGTAAACACCTTTATAGGAACAGGCGGCCATGGACATACGTTTCCCGGCGCAACGACTCCCTATGGAATGGTGCAACTAAGCCCCGATACACGAACGCTGGGTTGGGATGCTTGTGGAGGCTATCATTATACAGATACTTCGATTTTAGGATTTTCCCACACCCACTTAAGTGGAACAGGAATTAGTGATTTAGGCGACTTTTTATTTATGCCATTTTCGGGCGAAGAAAAAGTAATTTCAGGGACTCCAGAAGATCCATACTCAGGATATCGTTCAAGATTTAATCACGATGATGAAGTTTCATCTCCAGGGTATTATTCAGTGTTATTAAAAGATTACAATATCAAAGCAGAGCTTACGGCTACAAAAAGAGCTGGCTTTCATAAATACACCTTTTATAAAGAGGGGAAATCGGGAATCATTATAGATTTATCGCATACCATTTATCCAGATCATAAACCAAACCATCAATTTAAATTAATTTCTGATACTGAAATTGCAGGCTATAAAGGGTCTGGTGGTTGGGCTGTGACGCAAGATATTTTTTTTAATGCAAAATTTAATAAACCCTTTACAGTTACTTTTTTCGAAGACGGAAAAAAAATAGAAACATTACCAAACAGGACGTCAAAAAAATTGGTGGCCGTATTAACCTTTAATACAAAAGTTGGTGAAGAAGTCTTGGCAAAGGTTGGTATTTCATCTGTTGACTCTGAAGGTGCTAGTAAAAATTTAGAAGCGGAGATTAATCATTGGGACTTTAATAAAGTTAAAAATGATGCGCATGAAACTTGGAAAAAAGAATTATCAAAAATTAATGTCAAAGGAGGTACGGACGATGAAAAAACAATTTTCTATACGGGTCTTTATCATACGTCTATAAGTCCAAATACGTTTTCTGATGTAGACTTCAGATACAGAGGGATGGATCGAAAAATTCATCAATCTAATGAAGAAAAAATCTATACAGTGTTCTCGTTGTGGGATACTTTTAGAGCGTACAATCCTTTAAAAACAATTACAGATCCTGATAAAACCAACGAGTTTATAAATACCCTTTTAACAAAATATGACCAAGGTGGTGTTTTGCCAATGTGGGAATTACAAGGGAATTACACAGGGTGTATGATTGGGTACCATTCCGTTCCCGTAATTGTAGATGCCTACACTAAAGGCATTCGAGGCTACGATATAAAGAAAGCCTATGAAGCCGTTGTTCATGCTTCAACCTATGATACACTAAATATCTTTTTTCCATCAAAAAGGGTCAAAAACATTTTAATGCCAAAGGGAAAACTCTATAATGAAACAATGGATTTTATTCCTGCTGATTTAGAAAATGAATCTGTTTCTAAAGCCTTAGAATATGCTTATAATGATTGGTGTATCGCACAAATGGCAAAAGATTTAGGAGAAACAGACGATTACAATCGTTTTATGAAACGCTCCAAAAAATACACTCAATATTACGATACAGAGGTTGGTTTTATGAGAGGGAAAAATCAAGATGGAAAATGGCGTGAGCCTTTTGACCCTCGTTATTCTAAGCATCGAAAAGATGATTACACAGAAGGAAATGCGTACCAATGGTCTTGGTTTGTGCCTCATGATGTAGATGGTTTAGTAGATTTAGTAGGGGGTAAAGAAACGTTCATTAAAAATTTAGACGTCTTATTTTCAACGAGTTCTGAATTAACTGGAGATGATGTTTCTGGAGATATTTCGGGTCTCATTGGGCAATATGCACATGGAAACGAACCCAGTCATCATATCTCACATATGTATAATTTTGTAGGGCAACCCTGGAAAACTCAAGAAGTTACAGACCAAATTATGAGCGAATTGTATTTTAATAACCCAAATGGATTGGCCGGAAATGAAGACTGTGGACAAATGTCTGCTTGGTATGTTTTAAATGCCATGGGGTTTTATTCGTTTAATCCAGGAGATCCCACCTATTCTATTGGTCGTCCAATTTTTGATGAAGTAGAAATCAATTTACCCTCAGGAAAGAAATTTGTTATTAAAGCAAAAAATAACAGTCGCGAGAATAAATACATTCAAACTACTAAATTGAATGGGAAAAAATTATTAACGCCTTTTTTTACGCATGAACAATTAATTTCTGGAGGAACATTAAAATTTGAAATGAGTAATTTACCTAACTAAATATTAAACGCAACGAAAAATGAAAGATTTAAAAAATATACCTGTAGTAACCAAAAAGAATTTAATTCCTTTTATTCTTGTGACCTCATTATTTGCATTATGGGGTTTTGCAAATGCAGTTACAGACCCAATGGTTCAGGCTTTTAAAAAAGTATTAGAATTATCTAATTCAGAAGCTGCTTGGGTGCAAATGGCTTTTTATGGTGGGTATTTTTGCATGGCTTTGCCCGCTGCAATGTTTATGAGAAAGTACTCTTATAAAGTTGGAATTTTGATAGGGTTAGCTTTATATGCAACTGGCGCATTATTGTTTTATCCTGCTGCACAATCAGAAAGCTTTCTATTCTTTTGTTTGGGTTTATATGTATTAACATTTGGATTGGCTTTTTTAGAAACAGCCGCAAACCCTTACGCATTAGCAATGGGTGCAAAAGAAACAGCTACACAACGTTTAAATTTAGCACAAGCCTTTAATCCCGTAGGATTAATTGCTGGGTTGTTTGTCGCGCAACAATTTGTTTTGAAGAACCTGCAATCCGATAATATTGTTGATTTTAGTGCGCTTGAAGAAGCTTCTAAAACGCTTATTAGAACTACCGACTTATTGGTGATTAGAGATCCTTACGTCGCATTAGGCTTAGTCATTTCTATTGTTTTTGTGATTTTTCTAGTGAGCAAAATGCCACAAACGAAAGCAGATGGAGAGATGCCAAAAATTGGTGAAACTTTTGCGGCTTTAGCTAAAAACTCAAAATATACATCTGGGGTTTTGTCTCAGATTTTATATGTTGGGGGGCAAATAATGTGTTGGACTTATATTTACCAATATGCAGAAGGTATAGGTATGGATAGTGTTACAGCAGGTTATTATCAAATGGCTGCATTTATTTTATTTACAGTTGGTAGAGTGATTGGAACGTATTTGCTACGTTTTATTAGTTCTGGAAAATTACTAATGTATTTTGCTGTCTTAGCAATGATCTGTGCATTTGGTACTATAGTTTTTCAAAGTAGTATTGGTTTGTATTGTTTAGTAGCGATCTCTTTCTTTATGTCACTTATGTTTCCAACCATTTATGGTATTGCTTTAGGAGATTTGTCTGAAGAACAATCTAAAGTAGGTTCTGCAGGGTTGGTGATGGCAATTGTTGGGGGCGCATTAATGCCAAAGCTACAAGGAATTATTATTGATGCTGGAGGAAATGGCGTTGCAGACACTACAATTATGGGCGTTTCAGAAGTAAACTTTTCATTTATTTTACCCTTATTATGCTTTGCATATATCGCTTGGTATGGTTTTACAGTATTTAAAAAACACGAATCTAGTAGTTTATAATGTTATCAAAAACTAGCATGCAAAGAAGCATAAAATTGTGTTTAATCGTTATGGTTTCTATTTATAGTAACGCAACGATTTGCGCTCAATCTAAAAAACCAAATGTTATCGTTTTTATTGCTGATGATTTTGGTTACGGCTCAACCAATATTTATGGCGCTCAAGAAGCATTAATAAAAACTCCAAACGTAAATAAATTAGCCAAAGAAGGCGTGAAATTTACAAATGCTTATACAACAGGTTCTGTTTGTACGCCCACAAGATATGCATTAATGACGGGTCAATATTCTTGGAGAACAAGATTAAAAAAAGGAGTTGTGAATATGAACGACCCAGCTTTAATTGATGTGAAAAGAAAAACATTACCAAAATATATGCAATCTTTAGGGTATAAAACAGCAATGGTTGGTAAATGGCATTTAGGTTTTAAAGAAGAAAAGTTTAAGAATTTATTAGGGAATATATACCCTGCTCCAACAGATTATGGTTTAGATTATAGTTTTGCATTGCCTAATAATTTAGATGATGGGCATAAAGTTTATATAGAGAATAATAAAATTTATGGATTGCGTTCTGATAAAATTTC
>CATITK010000027.1 GCA_949545755.1 Polaribacter sejongensis
ATAGGACAAAAAAAAGCTGCATCTTAACGAAGAGGCAGCTTTTTTTTTGTTTAATTTTTTTTTTGCTATTCTGTTTTTTTAGTACAACACGCTTTTTTACAGTTTGCTATGCATTCTTTTTTAATATCTTGTTTTTTATTTGCAGTACAACATTCTTTATCGCATGCTAACTTACATGCTTTTTTTGAAGCAAGAGAGGCTTTGTAAAAATCTCCTCCAGCAATACCTTCTACAAAGGCAATTAATTCTTTTTGAGATGTTTTATTTGGATTAAATG
Organism: Polaribacter sejongensis; assembly: GCA_949545755.1. Classification (GTDB taxonomy): domain Bacteria; phylum Bacteroidota; class Bacteroidia; order Flavobacteriales; family Flavobacteriaceae; genus Polaribacter; species Polaribacter sejongensis_A. The sequence continues at coordinate 278 of CATITK010000027.1, forward strand.
CTATCGTAGCGATACTGTCTTTAAAAATAACGTTTGCATCTAAAACTCCTTCTTTTTTAGATAATTTAGATTGAATCGTTTTAGCACACCCAATTTCACAGGTCATTCCAGAAATTGATAAAGTAACATTTTGCGTGTTTGCAGGGAGTATTTCTTTTTTTATTTCATTTTTACATCCTATTAACATTAAAGAAGCAATTGCAATAGAAAATACTATTTTTTGAATTTTCATTAGAGTATAGATTATAAAATTATTTTACAAATTTATTAATAAAAGTACTGACTTTTAAAGTTTTTATCGATCTTTTTAGTCAGTTTATTTTAAAACCTACTTTTTAGGTTTTTCTTAAGTATCAATTTTGAATATTACCCCCCTGGTACACGAATCTTTCGCGTTCCCTAATAAAGCTTCATAAACCCATGAAAGGATTCGTCAGGCAGTGGAGTCTGAGTAAGATCAATACTATTGGCATCAAACAAGCCAATAAAGTGATGCATATGGCTGCAATTGCTTACAATATCAAAAAACAGCTGAAATTCACGAACAAAATTGCACAAACCAATAAGCAAAGGATTGCTTTTTACTTATTTCAATTAAAAGAACGTATAATACTACAAATAAGCATTTTTAAGCGAAATGAAAACTTAGATTTTAAACTTATTTGAACATAAATTTTTGTTGAAAATTCGTTTAAATCACCTTTTTTGAACTGATTTTAGACCTCTTGTGCAACGATTACCGGTGTTGTGCGTTCGTTATTTTTTCGATTATTATTTTTCTTCGCTCAATTCGTTTTCTTGTTACTAAAATTAAATTGATTAAACATATACTATTTTTATTATTAGACACATATTCATAAATTCCTAAATTATTAAGTTCAGAATACGTAATATTAACATCTTCTAGTAATTTATGCATTACTGAAATATATCCTCTTTCTAAATGAGTTTTAGATACTTTTTTAATTTTCAAGTCGCTTCCTAAATATCTCCCACCTCTGACATTTTCTGCCCCAAATTTCTCAATATATTTTAGAGTATAAATGTCTTCTATCAGAGTAGCATCTTTCATTCCTTTATGCTTTGTCTCAATAATCTCAATAATTTCTAGGGCTTTATGTTTTTTACACCAACTAGAACAATTTCGTCCTTGTTTTTGATGCTCTAAAAATCGTTTGTTTGGGTCAACTGCAATTCCAACATAGTATTTCTCATCTTGAAGTTTTAATAAATATACAAACCAGTTTGTATCACTTATTCTATCTTTAATTTTTCCTTGAGTGACCAATCTATTTCGATTTTTTTTTTTAATGACGCACAACACTTTTATAAACCCTATTGTTGATCTATTGCCTATAGCAACAGGCTTCATTTTCTTTTTTTTCGAAACAATTTCAATAAAATTCAACGTAAAGGTCTTATTTCTTTTCTAACAAAAGGAAATTATTCGTTGAAAGCCCGTTTTCTGTCGGTGAATGGTAGTTATCTGTCGGTGAATGGAAAAAAGAGCTAAGAAATTACAGTGTTTTTTTTAAACATTGGCATTAGGG
>CATITK010000028.1 GCA_949545755.1 Polaribacter sejongensis
ATAGATGTTTCGTCTATAGGAGCAACTATTCTATCAACACTTCCAGAGCCAAATGGTGAAACTATAGAAATGACCGTACCCAGTGAAGAATCTTTAGCATTTCCAGAGGAAGGCTTTAAAATTGAACTTGCTCCACAAAATGATTTTGATGGAATTTATGTTCAATTAGATGGAGCAACAGACTATTTAGACATCCCAAAAAGTAGCTTAACTCTTATAGAAGATGAATTTACAGGAAAAACTTCTGCTAGAAATGAAGATGCTAACTATGAATTAAATATTGATCTTGGAAGTGATGTTACGCCAGGAACATTTTGTTATGATATTTGTATCTATGATTCTTTTGGAAATATTTCTAACCCTATTGAAGTTTGTGTTACCGTTAAATTTTTTGGAGGAAACAGTGCTTTGGTTGGAGAATGGAATTTAAATACCGTGAAAATAACAGAAGGTGATACTAATAGTGAATATGCATCAGGAGAAACTATTTGTAAACCTACTTACACGCAAGAATGTAATACTGGTGAAGTTAAGCAATTGAAAGAATGTGAATTTCTTCCAGGAATTAATGTTGTTTTCAACCAAGACGGAACGTATATTTCAAAGTTTATAAGTAATGGGACTGATTATTACGAAGCCTTATTAGATTATGATACCTGTGAAGTTGTGCAATATCCATCCGACAACGTAACCTCAAGAGAAGAGGAAGGAAAGTGGTCGTACGATCTTGATGGTGAAAATCAAAAAAGACTAATCCTTATTACTTACAAGGAAACAATAACGTATACTGATGGAAAGAGTGAAATAGACACTTATGAATCAGGGGAAGCTGAATTAGACGAAAATGTTTTAAATATTATTGAAAATAGTTTTGATATTACCTTTCCTGAAGAGGAGGAAGATGAAGGTATTAGAACCTATTATTTCTCTAAGTAAGAGGAATAAAATATTTCTTAAAAAAGAGCCAAATCCTAATAGATTTGGCTCTTTTTTTATTTCATTTTGTGCAATAAATTATGAAAGTCTGAAAGAACAATCGTTACTCCCTTTTTATCAATAAAAAAGTTTCGTTTTCAAGTGGTAAGTACCCCTGATCGTACACATAAAAATAGGTGTTTCCTGTTTTGGTTTTGTAAATCGAGGTAAAAAACTGAAAATCGAAACCTTTATCATATAATTTCGTTCTTGTTACTTTTGTTTTTCCTGAAGTATTTAATTCAGATAAAATTTTATAATTTTTTCGAAGACGGTTGTTGATATTTCTAATGAGATTTTTACTGTCTTTATTCACACGATTATTATAGGCATTTCTACAATAATCTGAGCAGAATTTCTTATCTACCCTACCTTTTACAGGTACTTTGCATTCTAAGCATTCTTTGGTTTCCATAGAGTAAATATAGGTAAAATCATCCGATTGCAAACGACTACAAATAATTACAACCGAAAGTAATTGTTTTACAACCGAATAAAACTTTTATTGTGTCGCAACTTTGCAGAGTCAAAACGAATTGACAAAACAAAAATAATAATTTAAAACCTTATCTTATGAGTACGTTAAGAAACAGAGTACAGTTAATTGGAAACTTAGGAAACAATCCAGAAATGATCACTTTAGAAAGTGGTAAAAAAATCGCAAAATTTTCTATTGCTACAAATGAAAGTTATAAAAATTCTCAGGGAGAAAAAGTAACAGACACCCAGTGGCACAATGTTGTCGCATGGAACAAGACCGCAGAAATTATAGAAAGGTATTTAGAAAAAGGAACTGAAGTTGCTATAGAAGGCAAACTAACTTCTAGAAGCTATGAAACGAAAGAAGGTGAAAAAAAGTACATTACAGAGGTTGTTTGTAATGAAGTCGTACTGTTGGGAGGAAAATAGTATTTCAATGTATCGAGAAAAAGCCGCATTAATTGCGGCTTTTTCTTTGTACAAAAATGAGGTTTAACTAATCTGTTCTCCGTTTTTAACTCCTTTTCTAGGAGCTACAAAAACCAATTTTCCATCAGGAGTCTCGGTCATTAGAATCATTCCTTGACTTTCCACTCCTCTAATTTCTCTTGGCGCTAGGTTTACCAAAACAGCAACCTGCTGACCAATAATTTCTTCTGGTGAAAAACTTTCTGCGATACCAGAAACAATACTTCTTGTATCGGTACCCACATCTACTTTTAATTTTAATAATTTTTTAGTTTTAGCTACTTTTTCAGACGCTAAAATAGTACCAACTCTGATGTCTAATTTTGTAAAATCATCAAATGTTACGGTTTCTTTTTGAGGTACTACCTCCTTGTTTTCTTGTTCGTTTGCTATTTTTGTCGCTTGTAATTTTTCTATTTGGTCCTGAATCGTTTTGTCTTCAATTTTAGAAAACAACAATACGGCTTCATTTATTTGATGTCCTGCTGGCAATAAAACTTCTTTTTCTGTAACATCTTTCCAGCTATTCTCAATACAATTCTCATTGATCAATGTAGTGCCATTACTATTTAAAATAGCTTTCAATTTCGTGGAGGTAAACGGTAAAAAGGGCTCAGCAATTACAGCCAAAGCTTCAGCAATTTGCAACGCCACATACATAATTGTTTGAACGCGTGCTTCATCTAATTTAACAACTTTCCATGGTTCTTCGTCTGCTAAATACTTGTTTCCAAGTCTTGCCAAACTCATTAACTCTTGAGAGGCTTCTCTAAATCGGTATCTTTCAATAGATTTTCCAATGCTATTTGGAAACTCTTTAACTGCTGCTAAAACGTCTTCATCAACTTCCGTTAAATCAGTAGGTGTAGGAACAATTCCATTGTAATATTTATTGGTTAACACCACAACTCTGTTTATGAAATTACCAAAAATAGCCACCAATTCGTTGTTGTTTTTTGCTTGAAAGTCTTTCCAAGTAAAATCGTTGTCTTTACTTTCAGGAGCGTTTGCTGTTAATGTATAACGTAAAACATCTTGCTGATTTGGGAATTCTTCTAAATATTCATGCAACCAGACAGCCCAGTTTTTTGAAGTTGACAACTTGTTTCCTTCTAAATTTAAAAACTCATTTGCAGGAACATTTTCTGGTAAAATATAATCCCCATGGGCTTTTAACATCGATGGAAAAATAATACAGTGAAAAACAATATTGTCTTTCCCTATAAAGTGAACCAATTTGGTATCGTCTTTTTTCCAATAATCTTCCCAATTCTTTCCTTCTCTTGCAGCCCATTCTTTGGTAGATGAAATATATCCAATGGGTGCATCAAACCAAACATATAATACTTTTCCTTCCGCACCTTCGATAGGAACAGGAATTCCCCAATCTAAATCCCTGGTCACAGCTCTGGGTCGCAAACCATCTTCTACCCAACTTTTTACTTGTCCATAAACATTTGGTTTCCAGTCTTTCTTATGACCTTCTAAAATCCATTTGCGTAAAAAATCTTCGTGCTTGTCTAAAGGTAAGAACCAATGTTTTGTTTCTTTTACCGTAGGTACATTTCCTGTAATTGCAGACTTAGGATTGATTAAGTCGGTTGCATTATGACTTGTTCCACAGTTTTCACATTGATCACCATAACTTTCTTCAAAGCCACATTTAGGACAAGTCCCTACTACAAAACGATCTGCTAAAAACTGATTTGCTTCTGCATCGTATAATTGCGCTGAAACCTCTTCTATAAAATCGCCATTATGGTACAACTTTTTGAAAAATTCAGAAGCTGTTTCATGATGAATTTTAGAGGACGTTCTAGAGTAATTATCAAAAGTAATTCCAAAATCCGAGAAAGATTGTTTGATAATTCCATGATATTTATTTATAATATCTTCTGGCGAAACCCCTTCTTTTTTAGCTCTCATTGGTATGGCAACACCATGTTCATCAGATCCGCAGATATAGGCAACATCTTTACCCATTAAACGCAAATAACGTGCATAAATATCAGCGGGTACATAAACGCCTGCTAAATGCCCAATATGAATCGGACCATTTGTATAAGGCAGTGCTGCTGTAATTGTATATCTTTTGGGAGTATTCATCAAACTTTCCTTAATTTAATTTGTAATTTGGTTTTTCCATGACAAAAGTACAAAAAAGGGAGTTTTAAAAACCATTGAAATTTAATACATTTACAAGAATAAGATTATTAGATGATAAAACTCACAGAAACACGACCTATTTTGAAAATTCAATCACTTTGTATACTTGCTTTTTTGATGCTATTTTCGTCTCTTAAAGCGCAAGAAGATTTAAAAATACCACCAGCTTTAAAAAAAGGAGATACGATTGCTATTGTAGCGCCTGCAGGAATTTTAAAATACCGAGAAGCGGCCATAAAAAAAGCAAAAGAATTGGCAGATAGCTGGGGCTTGAACGTTATTTTAGGTCAGCATTTATTCAACCAAAATCATCATTTCTCGGGTACCGATCAAGAAAGAGCAGCCGATTTTCAAAAAGCATTAGACAACCCAAACATTAAAGCAATTTGGGCCGCTAGAGGCGGTTATGGCTCTGTAAGAATTTTAGATAAACTCAATTTTACAAAATTTGTAGATAGCCCAAAATGGATCATTGGCTATTCTGACATTACGGCGTTTCACAATCATATTCATAATTTAGGCATCGCTACCATTCACGGAATGATGGCAACCAGTTTAGAGCAAAAACCAACAGAAATTATTGAAACCATTTCAAGTCTTAAGAAAGCACTTTTTGAAGAAGAATTAGGGTATACAATTCCTAGCTCAACACACAACAGACGGGCTTCTGCAAAAAAAATACAAGGACAATTAATAGGAGGAAATCTTGCGATTCTAACCGCCATGCTGGGTTCAAATAGTGCGCTTTCAACTGATGAAAAAATTTTATTTATTGAAGAAATTGGGGAATATAAATATTCGATTGACAGAATGTTACAAAGCCTAAAGCGTGCTGGGTATTTTAAAAATGTAAAAGCAGTAATTATTGGTAATCTATCTTCGATAAAAAAGAATTCCACAAAATGGGGAAGTACTATCGAACAATTAATTTTAAATGTTGTTCCAGCAGCCATTCCTGTTTTATTTGATTTTCCTGCCGGTCATGAGGCAGACAATAGGGCATTAATTTTTGGGAAAAATATTCAACTAGTAATCGGTAGTGGCAATATAGAATCAAGTCTAAAATTTGACTAAGTTTTTAACTTTGCTACTTTCAAACTAAAATCATGGCAGAACACAATGAACTTGGTAAAAAAGGAGAAGAATTGGCCATCGCTTTTTTGATAGAAAACGATTATAAAATTCTTGAAAAAAACTACCGCTATTTAAAAGCGGAAGTAGATATTATTGCACAAAAAGGAACTGTTTTAGCTGTCGTTGAAGTAAAAACGAGAAGCACAGATTATTTTGGAGATCCTCAAGATTTTGTAAATCCTAAAAAAATAAAATTACTGCTTTCTGCCATTGACTATTATGTGATAAAAAAAGAGTTAGAGGTCGAAGTTCGTTTTGATATTATTGCGATTATCCATAAAAATAACACCACAAAAATTGAGCATCTAGAAGATGCCTTTCTACACTTTTAAAATAGCTCATCGTGTTGAACAATAATAAAAAGGGTTACTAAAATTGATCTACAACTTCCTTTAAATCTTTCAATTCATAGGGTCTTGCAATAATTTTTTTATCAGCATCTAAAATAAAAAAATCAGGGGTAGAATTTATAGCATAGGTAGTTACTATTTTATTTTTCCATTTATTTAATCCAAGAACATGGTGCCAATTAGGCAAGTCTTGTTTCATTTTTTTCCATTTAAAATCCGTTTTTTCTAAAGAATAAGCAATCACCGAAATGTCTGGTTTTCCTTTTAAGTATTTATCTAATTTAGGGATTGCTTTTAAACAATGAGAACATGCTGTACTCCAAAAAACCAGTATATAATTCTTCGCTTCATTTAGGTCTGACAATTTGATTGTTTTTCCATTTTCTTCCCATGAAAAATCTGGAGCAATTCTACCTACTTCAAGGGATAAAAGGGCTAATTTTTGGGATTTAAATTTAGCGTCTTGTAAAGAGATCGGAAGGGTACTGTAATAATGGTTGAATAATTCATCTACAATTTCTATGTTTTTAAGGCTTTCAAATTGCGTAATTAAGAATTCTACTACCTCTTTTTTAAAAGCTGTATTGGTCACTTTAGCAAATACATTTTTTAGTGACTCTTTGTACAAATTCTGTTGTGTTTTTTTATCATCTGAAGTATTTAAATAAAAAATATAATCAGAAATTTTAGAAAATAAAAAAGGAGAATTTAAAAGTGTTTTATCAGAAAAATCTACCGCATCGAAAAATGAACTTGTAAGATTTGCCCTGTAGTTCTCTGGAGATGAAAAAATGGCTGGCGAATTATTTATTGAAGAGGCCTTTATAAAAGGTGCGATGTAAGTTCCCTTGGTGCGCTTTGTAAATTTTTCTTGGATACGATTCACTTTATCGTACGCTTCTTTATATGCAAGTGATAGCGCTGCATCAACATTTTTAAGACCGAGAACCTGTATAGAGTCTAGTTGTCTTTGTGCTTCAAATATAGCAATTTGATACCTTAAGTATTCTATATTCTCTTTCGATTCTGAAAACGAAAGTGTTTCAAAAGGATTGTTTGGGTTAAAATTAAAAGAAACATTTTCTTTATTGTAAATAAAATCAACATAACCTGTACCTTCTATATTATAAGTTGTCCTATAGGTACCCGTTGCTGCTTTCTCTGGCAGTAAAAATTGAAAATTACTTACTATTCTTTGCTTTCCATCAACGGTAACAGTGTCTTTTTTTATCGAAGTATTTTGAACAAATACTTGTTGAGCACCTTCAATTTTATATAGAATGACCCAATCGCTTTCTAAAGCAGGTTGTATTGTGCCTTTTATCGTATTTTGCGCATTTGAAACCGCAGAAATTAAAATTAGTATCGCAATTAATTTTTTCATTTTCTTTTAATAGCTTTTTATCAATAAATGTACCAAAATGAGTGTATCAAAAATAAGACAACTCTTCAAAATAATTAATAACAGCCTCTTTCATGAGTACAGTCTGCTCACCAGGCTTTAAATTTGGAAGTTCTGTCAGTGTTTTATAATGTGGCCAACCGTCGTCGTCAAAAAAATCAAATTCATAATAACCATAAGGCTCTAACAATTTGCAAATTGCAATGTGCATTAGGTTTACTTTCTCATCTTTATTAAATTCTCGATGACCTTGTCCTAATTCTTGCACACCCACTAAATAGATAATTCCATCCATGTTTAATTCGTCTCCTTCCGCAAATTGATTGGTTAATTTAAGAATTAACGAATCCCATTTTTCTTTTAATGTGATTATTTTTGGCATACTATTTATTTTATTGAGCTGTAAAGATACAACTGACATTTTTAAATCGTGAAAAAAATATGTAGGTTTGAAAAAAAATAGTTTTATGAACGTTTTTGATATTATTATAGCCGCTTTACTACTTTTCGGATTTGTTCGGGGGTTAATGAAAGGACTTTTTGTTGAGGTTTCTTCCTTAGCCGCTTTAATAGGTGGTATTTATGGAGCCATTCATTTCTCATACTTTAGTGGGGAGTTTTTAAAAACATATGTTTCTTGGGATGAAGAATATATTTCTTTGGCCGCATTTGCCATCACTTTTGTTATCATCATCATTGTGATTGCTTTGATCGGAAAAACGCTCACAAAATTAGCAGATTTTGCATCTTTAGGGATTATCAATAAAATATTAGGTGGCGTATTTGGGGGTTTAAAAATAGGGTTAATATTGAGTATACTGTTTATTTTCTTCGGAAAAATGAATGATACAATTCCTTTTATAAAAAAGGAAACTTTAGATACATCTATTTTATACAAACCTGTTAAAAAAATAGCGCCAACCATCTTTCCTTCAATTATAAAAGAAGGAACTCAAAAAGAATACAGTTTTGAAAATTTATAGATAACCTTTCTAATGATTCAATTTCGCCCTATAAATTTAAAAATATTTTTCTGAGCGATGTTTTAAAAACACCAAGCAATACTCATTACATTTCTGGCTGAATAATCACTTAAAAAGGCAAAAAAATACCTCCAAAAAGCAACGAGCCTTTCGAAGGTAATATATTGTGTGTCTCTTTTTTTTTAAGAGCAAGGACTTATCTAAAGTTCCGTGTAAATTATTTTTTATTTGCCACTTTAATATACTTATCTAAAGCCATTGTCATAGAAGGAGTTTCTGGAGAAGGTGCAACAATATCACACTTTAAACCAGCTTCTGTAACAGCTTTAACCGTAGAGTTACCAAAGGCTGCAATTCTTGTTTCTTTTTGTTGAAAGTTAGGAAAGTTTTTTAGCAATGATTTGATACCGGATGGGCTAAAAAATACCAACACGTCATAAAAAACATTTTCTAAATCAGATAAATCACTAACCACAGTTCTGTATAAATCTAATCGGGTCCAGTTTACCGCTAATTTATCTAATTCAGTAGGAATTAAAGGTTTTAATTTGTCTGAACATGGGAGTAAAAATTGTTCAGATTTATGCTTCTTAATTAGTTTTGTTAAATCAGGAAATGTTCTAGTACCTACGTAAATTTTGCGTTTTCTGTACACTACATATTTTTGTAAATAAAAAGCAACAGCTTCAGATTGACAAAAGTATTTCATAGTGTCTGGCACTTTGAAACGCATTTCTTCAGCAATTCTAAAAAAATGATCTACAGCATTTCTACTTGTTAAAATAATCGCAGTAAAACTCGTTAAGTCAACTTTTTCTCCTCTTACTTCTTTAACAGAGATTCCTTCTATATGAATAAAAGGTCTAAAATCTATCTTTACTTTTTGCTTGTCACACAAGTCAAAATAGGGAGATGTTTCTGTCTTTGGTTCTGGTTGCGATACTAAAATCGTTTTCACTTTCATATGCTTTCTTTTTCTTGTTAAAACAGCAACTTAAACAATATAAATAGCGGTACTATTTCGAAGGCGCAAAGGTACAAAATAAAATAAAATAACTCATTAAATACCAGCTTTTTATTACTAATCACATGTAATAGAAAACGAAATGAAAATAATACTCCTGAAAAATAAATTAAAAAAAGGATGTTTAATTTCGAATACTCAACAAAAACAAGACCTATTAGTAAAATAAATGAAACAGCATATAGATAACTTGACTTAGAAATTAAAAAGAATTTTACTTGTTTGTCTATCTTAAGTAGGAAAGAGATTAAAAATTCTAAAAGCCATTTGCTAGCGAAATAAGAAAAAACGAGAGCAAAAATGATCGTAAAAGTATAAAAATCTTGCAAAATAGCATCCGTATAAAATAATACAATTTTATAAACTAAGAGCGATAGGACTGTCATTGAAAAGAGAAAAATAAGACCCTGAAATAGATTAAAAAAAGGGTTATTATCTTCAATTTCTTTTTCAATAAAACTAGTGTTCATTAAAGAGAAAGCGTTTCCTTTTAACCTTTTAGCACTTAAACCTTTTAAAAGAAAAACAAGGGCAAACAAAATCACCAATAATAAGGTAATCCAATTGATATCCGTTATGGTTCTTTCTAATGCTTGCACCTTTTATCGTTTTGCTAAGATTAAAACAAAATTAGTAATTAAATAATGTATATTTGCCTTCTTACTACATGAAATTTAATTTATGTCAGACGCGTTAGTCATTATCCCTACTTATAACGAAAAAGAGAATATAGAAGTCATCATAAGAGCTACTTTTAATCAAAAAAAAGAGTTTCATATTTTGGTAGTTGACGATAATTCTCCAGATGGAACTTCAGAAATTGTAGAAAACTTAATTGCAGAATTCCCAAATCAACTTTTTTTAGAAAAAAGACTCGGCAAAACTGGTATAGGAACGGCCTATATTCATGGTTTTAAGTGGGCAATTGCAAAGAAATATGAGTATATCATAGAAATGGATGCTGATTTTTCTCACAATCCAAAAGATTTAATTCGCCTCTATAATGCCTGCAAAAAAGAGGGAGGAGATGTTGCTGTTGGTTCTAGATATGTAGACAATCAAGTAAATGTTGTTAATTGGAATATAAAAAGATTATTACTTTCCTATTTTGCTTCAAAATATGTGCGTTTTATAACTAGAATTCCCCTTTTTGATACAACAGCAGGTTTTGTTTGTTGGAAAAGAAACGTTTTGGAAACAATCCAATTGGACAAAATAAAATTCATAGGATATGCTTTTCAAATAGAAATGAAATTTAAAGCATGGAAGCATGGCTTTAATATCAAAGAGGTGTCTGTTATCTTTACAGACAGAACATTAGGGGTTTCAAAAATGAGTGGGAACATCGTTTATGAAGCTTTATTTGGAGTGTTAAAAATGAAATTAAAAGGAATAGCAAAATAAAAGATACATGAGTTCTTATTTAATAAAAAACGCGAAAATCGTAAATGAAAACAACCTTTTTTTAGGTGATGTTTTGATTGAAAATGAAATTATAAAGGCAATAGGACCCGAGATAAAAGCAAGTGAAGACACAGTAATTATTGATGCTGATGGTAAGTTCTTGATTCCTGGTTTTATAGATGATCAAGTTCATTTTAGAGAACCTGGTTTGACACATAAAGCAACTATTGCTTCAGAAAGTAAAGCTGCTGTTGCTGGCGGAATTACTACTTTTATTGAAATGCCAAATACAGTTCCACAAGCGACAACCCAAGATTTATTGGAAGAGAAATTTGAAATTGCAGCAGCAGATTCGTATGCAAACTATTCTTTTATGTTTGGTGGCACGAACGATAATTTAGAGGAATTACTAAAAACAGACCCTAAAAAAGTAGCGGGTATTAAATTATTTTTAGGCTCTTCTACGGGTAATATGTTGGTAGATAATCAAGCTGTCTTAGAAAAAATTTTCTCGTCAACAAAAATGATTATCTCTGTCCATTGTGAAGATGAAGCAACCATCAAAAAAAATACGGCAGCGCATATTGAAAAATACGGTGATGCGATTCCATTAAAATATCACCCAATTATCAGAAGTGAAGAAGCCTGTTATTTATCGTCATCCAAAGCAATTGAATTGGCAAAAAAGACAGGTGCAAGATTGCATGTTTTTCATTTGTCAACAGAAAAAGAAACACACCTTTTTAGAAATGACATTCCTTTAGAAGAAAAACAAATTACATCAGAAGTCTGTGTGCATCATTTGTGGTTTTCTGATAAAGATTATGAAGAAAAAGGAACGCATATAAAATGGAATCCTGCTGTAAAAACAGAAAAAGACAGACTGGGTTTATGGAAAGCGTTGTTAGATGATAGAATCGATGTTTTGGCAACAGATCATGCGCCGCATACTCTTGAAGAAAAAACAAATGTATACACAAAAGCACCTAGTGGGGGTCCATTGGTACAACATGCTATTATTGCTCTTTTGGAAAAAGTAAAAGAAGGGGTCATTCCGATTGAAAAATTAGTTGAAAAAATGAGCCATAATCCTGCTAAATTATTTCAAATTGAAAAAAGAGGTTTCATCAGAGAAGGCTATTTTGCAGATTTAGTATTAATTGACACGAACAAATCACAAACCGTTTCTAAAGACAATATCTTATACAAATGTGGGTGGTCTCCTTTTGAAGGAACAACATTTTCATCTACCATAACACATACATTTGTAAATGGAAACTTACTTTATAACAAGGGTGTTTTTAATAACAAAATTAAAGGAAAACGGATCACTTTTAATCGCTAACATGAAGAAATTAAGCTCCTTATTTATTTTTATCTTTTTAGTTTCTTGTACTAGCAATACTATTTTTAAGAAACCAGAAGACTTAATTCCAAAAGATACAATGAGTCTTTTAATGCAAGACATGATGATTGCTTCTTCTGCTAAATTTGTGAAAAATAAAAAGCTGCAAAAAAGAATTAATTATATGGCTTTTGTTTATGACAAATATAAAATCGATAGTATTCGTTTTCAAAAAAGCAACTTTTACTACACTTCTAAAATCGATTTGTACGAAGAAATTATAACTGATGCAAAAAAAGAATTAGAAGTAAAAAAAGAATTTTACAAGAAAAGAAAAAGCACTTTAGATTCTATTAAAAAGGATGCTATCAAAAAATCTAAAATAAAAGTAAATACGATAAAAAGTGATATCATTTTAGACACTCTTAAAACCATTATTAAATAAAATTATTGTGAAACGTTATTCCTATAATTTTCACAAACTTCTTGTACAACATCCTCAATTTTCTCAAACTGAAAGTTCAAACTTTTTTCAATTTTTTGAGATGAATATTTAGAAATTGAATGTGCACTTCTTGCAGAATATTTAGTTAAAAAAGGGGCGTTCCCTGTAAATCGAGACAACAAACTAGAAATTTTCCAAAACAATTCTGTTTGCCATGATTTTATTTTTTTTGAAGGCGGCTTTTTACCAAAAGCAACGGCTATTAAAAAGAAAATTTCTTTGAAGGATTTATTCTCGGAAACTAAAATAAAACGTTCGTTTTCTATTTCAGAATTCATCAATAAAACCATTGATTTCACCACATCTTTTACACCTACAAAACCTGTAATTCCTTCTGTATAATACTTAAATCCGTTGTAGACTCGAGAAAATAATTTTCCAGATCCCGTGTTCCAAAAACTACTTCCTAAAATAATACCTGGGTTAACAATTACTACGGAAACTCCTTCTTGACTTGCACGCCAAATTTCCATTTCAGCACCTAACTTAGTAATAGAATATCCACTATTATCTTCCTGAGAATCCCATTCATTATCTTCAGTTATAACACCTCCGTTTAAAGAATTTCCAATAGAAGCTATAGAACCTACAAAGCAAATTTTATGAATTTTTGCAGCAATCGAAAGGTTTACAATTATTGCGGTTCCATGAATATTCACTTTTCGCATTTCTCTGTAATCTTTTGGATTAAAAGAAATAAATGCTGCACAATGATATACTTTTTTAATTCCCAAAAAAGCAGGAATCATAGCAGGAACATCTGTAATGTCCGCTTTAAACCACTCTATGTTATCCATAAAGGAAGCCGCTTCTCCATAAAAAGAGAAGACTTCTTTTACTTTTTCTATTTTTTCTTCTGACCGATAAATAGCGCGTACTTTCTCCTCATTTTTAATTAAATGATACAATAAATGAGCGCCAACCAAACCGGTTCCTCCTGTAACTAAAATCATACCACGAATTTAGTATATTTTGCTCGATAAAGTTATATTTGCTCTCTGATAAACGGAATACAATGAAAAATTTTATTGAGGAATTAAAATGGAGAGGAATGTTGCATGACAGCATGCCTAAAACAGAAGAGCACTTATCGAAAAGTATGAGAAGTGCTTATGTTGGCTTTGATCCTACTTCAGATTCTTTACATATTGGTAATTTAGTACCGATTATGTTATTGGCACATTTTCAAAGATGTGGACATAAACCCATTGCTTTGGTGGGTGGAGCAACAGGAATGATTGGTGATCCGTCAGGTAAATCTGCGGAACGAAACTTGTTGGACGAAGATACCTTACGTTACAATCAAGAGGCAATAAAAGGACAATTAAGTCATTTTTTAGATTTTACTTCCAATACAGATAATGCCGCTGTTTTAGTGAATAATTATGATTGGATGAAAGATTTTTCTTTCCTAGAATTTATACGTGACGTAGGAAAACACATTACCGTAAATTATATGATGGCAAAAGATTCTGTGAAAAATAGAATTAGCGCTGAGTCTAAAGACGGAATGTCTTTTACAGAATTTACCTATCAATTAGTGCAAGGTTATGATTTCTTGCATTTGTATCAAAATAACAATGCTTCCATTCAAATGGGAGGTTCTGACCAATGGGGAAATATCACCACAGGAACAGAATTAATTAGGAGAATTGGTGGCGGAAAAGGATATGCAATCACTTGTCCTTTAATTACAAAATCTGATGGTACTAAATTTGGAAAATCCGAAGGTGGAAATGTTTGGTTAGATGGCAAGCGAACCTCTCCTTATAAATTTTACCAATATTGGTTGAATGCGACTGATGAAGATGCAGAAAAGTACATTCGAATTTTCACCTTTTTAGACAAAGCAACCATAGATAGTCTCATTGATGAACATAAAGAAGTACCGCATTTACGAATATTACAAAAGAAAATTGGAGAAGAAGTTACAGTATTAGTTCATGGAGAAGAAGCTTACAATAATGCAATAAAAGCTTCTAATATTTTATTTGGAAAATCGACATCTTCTGATTTAAAATCTTTAGACGAACAAACTTTTTTAGATGTTTTTGATGGCGTACCTCAAGCTACCATTTCTATTGCAGATGTTGCAGAAGGTTTAGATATGATTGGTGCTTTATCAGCTAAAACAAACTTTTTAGGGTCTAATGGAGATGCCCGAAGAGCCTTAAAAGAAAACGCAATTTCTGTGAATAAAGAAAAAGTAAAGGAAGATTATATTATTTCTATGGAAGATTTAATTGCAAATAAATATGTGCTATTACAACGTGGTAAAAAAACTTATTATTTATTAAATATTGAATAACAACAACTTTCTAAAATTAAAAAAGAGCGGAATTGATTCCGCTCTTTTTTCGTTTTTATTATTCACAAACTCCCCAAAGTTTGCTTTCATTTACTCTTCTTTATTCATTTTTTTCCAATTTTCATCTGCTTTCACCTTCAATTCTTCTGCCCCTTCTTTTTCCCAAAGTTCCAAAGTATTTATTCCCCAGGAATTATAAAACAAGTATAATTTACCATCTCTAATTTCAAATGTTTTGGGATCTACAGATGCTTTTTCTCCTTTTAAGCCAATAGCATAGGCACAATAACCACCATAAGCAGGGACATACTTTTCAGGTGTTTTTTTAAATACTTTTAAATTTTTTTTTGTTGAAAATTTAAATTTTACACCATCATAAGTTGCGGTATATTTTTTAGCTCCTTTTACTGCTTTATTATTATGATAAGCAACAACGTCGTACCCTTCTGCAACATAACCTTTTTTAGTATTGTAATCTTGTGCTAAAAATGTTGTTGAAATTGCAAGAAATAAAATTGTGATTAATTTTTTCATCGATTTCTTTTTCCTGTTTCGTCGATGAAGTGATTGAAAAATTACAAAATGGGTTTTAAAAAAGGAAAGAACACTTCCTACGATTTCTTTTTAGGGCAGAATTGTACTAGCAGTTCTTTATAAAATTTTTCAATGTGGGAATCAATTGATTTTTATTTTCAATATGACTCATGTGTCCATCAGGAAAAAGAACAAATTCTGAATTTGTTTTTTCAGCTTCTTCTATAGAGGTTTGGCAATCTAAAACAGGATCTTTTTCACCAATAATTAATAACTTTTTAAAGTTATTTTCAACTAAAACATGATTTCTATTTGGGCGAATTCTCATTCCTTCTTGCGCAGCAATATACCCCTGAAGAGATGTCTGTAAAGCTTCTTTTAAAGCGGATTTGATTTCAGCTGCAAAAATCGTACTGCTTTCTTTGCTAAATAAATTGGTAAAAGACATTCTTACCATCGTTGAAAAGTTATTTTGAATCATTTTATTAGCATGCATCCTTAGTGTTTTTCGTGCTTCATCATCTTCACTAGATGTTGCATTCATTAAACACAAACCCTTTATTTTCTGTGGATGTTTCTCCGCAAAAGCCAATGCCACATATCCTCCCAAAGAATGCCCCACTAAAATACATTTTCTAATTCTTAGGTGTTTTAAGACTGCTACTATGGTTTCTGCAAACAGTTCCATAGAATGCACATACCCCAAACAATCGGTTTTCCCATGACCAAGCAAATCAATCGTAACAATTCGGTTTTTTTTAGAAAGTGTTGGAATGCTGTTTTTCCACATTGTAGCATTTTCTAAAAACCCATGGATCAAAACAACAACAGTACCTTTTCCTTCGTCAGAAAAGAAAATGTTTGCATTTTTAAAAAGAATCGATTTTTGCATCGCACAAAAATATACATATTTCAAGAACAAAGAAAAAAAATAGTAAGGATTAAAATAAAGAATTTATCGTTACTACTTTGAACTTTAAAAGAGAAGAAATGCAAGCCAGCACCTATAAAATTTTCCGAGCGATTAAAATCAATTTTAGAAATGTTTTCGGCTTAAATTATTTGAATAAATAAGTTTCAAAAAAGGAAAGTGTATTTCGAAACTCCATAAAAAGTGTTAATAAATTAGCAGCGGTCTTTTTTAAATAATAATAGATTATTTTAGCTCTTTAATTTAAAAAATAAAAATTGTTAAATTACTATTCATATCCGCATACAACTTCTAAAGAATGGGTCACCTTTGTGCATGGCGCGGGAGGCAGCAGTTCTATTTGGTTTAAGCAAGTACGTGATTTTAAGAAACACTTTAATGTTTTAATTTTAGATTTACGGGGTCACGGAAATAGTAATCCAACGATAAAAGATACTTTTAATTCTAAATATACTTTTGATTCTATTACAAATGATATTGTAGAGGTTATTGAATATTTAGAGATAAAAAAATCACACTTTATAGGCATCTCTTTAGGTACGATTTTGATTCGAAATTTAGCAGAAAAAAGACCTAAAATAGTACAAAGTATGATCATGGGAGGAGCCATCATCAAAATGAATTTTCGCTCTCAGGTCTTAATGAAGGTTGGTAGTATCTTCAAATCTGTAGTACCTTATATGCTATTATACAAACTCTTTGCATTTATAATTATGCCAAAGAAGAATCATAAAAAATCGAGACTATTGTTTGTAAACGAAGCAAAAAAGCTATACCAAAAAGAATTTATACGATGGTTTAAATTAACTTCAGAAATTAATCCTTTGTTGCATTTTTTTAGAACAAAAGATATTCAAATTCCTACCTTGTATATTATGGGAGCAGAAGATCATTTATTTTTACCATCCATAAAAAACATCGTAGCAAAACATGTTAGTTCTTCACTTTTTGTAGTAGACAACTGCGGGCATGTAGTGAACATTGAGCAACCAAAAACGTTTAACAATAAGACAATTGGTTTTATTAATTCTTTGGCTTAAAAATTTACATTTAACAATTCATTAGGTTTTCAATCTCATCAACTTCAATAGGAATATTTCCCATTAAATTAAAAGGAGCTCCTTTTTCTTGAACCACAACATCATCTTCTAATCTAATTCCAAAACCTTCCTCAGGAATGTAGATTCCAGGTTCCACCGTGAATACCATATTTGCTTGCATTGGCTCGTTTAAAAGCCCATAATCATGCGTATTCAAACCCAAGTGATGACTTGTACCATGCATAAAATACTTCTTATAAGCAGGTAATTTTTTGTCTTCATTTTGAACATCGGCCTTGTCTAATAATCCTAATTTCAGTAATTCTGAAGTCATTATCTTTCCAACCTCTACTTGATATTCTTTCCATAAAACACCAGGAAGCAACATTTTTGTAGCTTCTTTTTTTACATAATTTACGGCATTATAAACCGCCCTTTGTCTGTGGGAGAATTTTCCCGAAACAGGAATAGTTCTTGTTAAATCAGAAGAATAATTTGCATATTCTGCAGCAACATCTAAGAGAATTAAATCGCCATTTTTACATTGTTGATTGTTGTCTATATAATGCAAAACATTGGCGTTCTTTCCTGAAGCAATAATGGGTGTATATGCAAATCCTTTAGAACGATTTCTAACGAATTTATATAATAATTCTGCTTCAATTTCATATTCCCAAACTCCAGGTTTTACAAAGTCTAAAACGCTACGAAAACCTTTTTCAGTAATATTACATGCCTGTTGCATTAAATCTAGTTCAATTTTATCTTTTACTGCTCGTAATTTTTGTAAAATAGGATTGCTTTTTGCTACAGAATGTGCAGGATATTTTAGGAACAACTCTTTTGTAAAGCGGTCTTCACGTGTTTCTGTTACTACATTGGCTCTGTAGTGCTCGTTGGTATTGATATAAAATGTATCGCAAAGAGTCGCCATCTCAAATAAAATATTGTCTAGATCCTCTAACCAAAAAACTGTTTTTATTCCACTTATTTTAAAAGCGGCTGCTTTTGTTAGTTTTTCACCTTCCCAAACAGCAATGTGTTCGTTTGTTTCCCTGACAAATAAAACTTCTCGTAAGTTTTCATTTGGACAGTCAGGAAACAAAAACAAGACACTCTCTTCTTGATCTACACCACATAAATAGAAAATATCTCGATGTTGTTCAAACGGCATTGTGCTGTCTGCACTTATAGGATAAATGTCATTAGAATTAAAGACCGCTAAACTATTTGGTTTCATTTCCGCAGCAAAATTGGCTCGGTTTTTTATAAATAACTGTGTGTCTATTTTGTGGTATTTCATAAAAACTTATTTACGCTGAAATACAAATGTAGCAATATTTATAATAGCATAACCGCAGTGTATAAATTATGAAATCCTCCTTACAAGATTCTTTTAATCTTTCAAATACACCTCTGAAACAACTAAAAACAAGGCTTTCAAAACTTTAAAATTTAAGTTTAGTAACGCTTCTTTTTAGGAGCACCAGTTCGCCCTCTTCCAGAAGTGCTTTCCGTTTTATTTTCTTTAAAATGAGGTTTGCTTTTTGGTCTATTCCCTTTAGAAGATGCGCCTTTATTTTTCTTTCCAAAAGCACCTTTACTTTGTGATGCGGCTCTTTTTGGTGGGTCATTATCAGTAGGTTCAAAACCTTCTACAATCGTAGAATTTAATTTCTCTTTTAATAATTTTTCTATTTCACTCTGATATTCGCTTTCTTCACTACATACCAAAGAAATAGCTTCACCAGCAGCTCCTGCCCTACCTGTTCTACCAATTCGGTGAACATAATCTTCGGGTACATTTGGCAATTCAAAATTAACAACATAAGGCAACAAAGGAATGTCTAAACCTCGAGCTGCAATGTCTGTTGCAACTAAAATTTTAATAGAACTGTCTTTAAAATTTCGCAAAGCTTTTGTTCTAGCACCTTGACTTTTATTTCCATGAATTGCCGCTGCAGAAATTCCAGCTTTTATCAGTTTTTCTGTTAATTTATTCGCGCCATGTTTTGTTCTTGTAAAAATTAAAACCTGATTCCAATTCCCATCTTTTATCAACTTAATGGTAAACTCAGTTTTTTTACTTTTATCAATCTTATAAACTTTATGGGTTACTTTTTTTGCAGTTGAATTTTGCGGAGCTGTTTCTA
Source organism: Polaribacter sejongensis (assembly GCA_949545755.1). GTDB lineage: Bacteria > Bacteroidota > Bacteroidia > Flavobacteriales > Flavobacteriaceae > Polaribacter > Polaribacter sejongensis_A. Next base: position 19,203 of record CATITK010000028.1, read on the forward strand.
CAGAAACAGGATTTCTTAAAATACCTGCTGCTAATTTTTTAATATCGTTAGAAAAAGTAGCAGAAAATAGTAAGTTCTGACGTTTTGCCGGCATGAAACTAATCAGTTTGTTAATATCTCTAACAAAACCCATGTCTAACATTCTATCCGCTTCATCTAAAATTAATACATCAATTCTATTAAAGGAAACTGCTTTCTGATTATGTAAATCCAACAACCTACCCGGAGTTGCAACTAAAATATCAACACCACTTCGTAAAGTAGCAATTTGTGGTTTTGCATTTACACCTCCAAATACTACGGCAGATTTTATGTTTACATATTTACTATATTCTCTTACATTGTCATGAACTTGGGCTGCTAATTCTCTTGTTGGCGTTAAAACTAACGCACGCAGAGGCCTGTATTTCGGATGCTTTGTTGCTGTTAAATATTGTAAAACAGGCAAAGTAAAGCCTGCTGTTTTTCCTGTACCAGTCTGTGCAGAGGCTAAAACATCTTTACCTTCTAAAATAGGTGGTATTGCTTTTTCTTGTATTGGAGAGGGCTTGGTATATCCTTTTTCGGCAACTGCTTTTACCAAAGCAGGAGACAAACCTAAATCTGAAAATGTCATAGAAATTATTTATGAAAGTAACTTTATGTAGTTGTTTCTAGGGCAAAGATACGTTGTTTTAAATTGAAGCGTTTTTTATAAAGTTAAAATTTTTAAAATAAATTAAGAATTCGCACTTATTTTTAGGTGGATCTTTTCCTTTTTTTTCATTTCTATAGAATGATTAAAAAATACTTTCTGTCCATCAAGTTCAGCTTCAATTAACCAATAAGAACCCTTAAAATAAGAATTTAATACTTCAAAAAGTGCTGTGCTTTCCTCTAGACTTTCAACTACTTTTATTTGATGGGGATATCTCAAAATGGTTTTATTATTAATCGTGATTTGATTTACATCATCAAACAAAGCAGCAATGTATTTTTCTTTTGGAGTGTTATAAATCTGTTTTGGAGAACTGTTTTCTACGATTTTGTTATCTTTTATAATAATGAGTTTATCTGCAAAAGAAAGTGCATCACCTTTATCATGTGTTGCTACAATACAAGCAATGTTTTTTTCTTTTAAATAACGAAACAAGTTTCTTCTTAAAGAGTTTTTTTTGAAGTTATCTATTTGTCCAAAAGGTTCATCTAACAGTAATAATTGAGGTTCTTTTGCCAAAGCTCTAGCAATAGCAACTCGTTGTTTTTGACCTCCACTTAAATTTTTGACCTTCGTATTTGAAAAAGCAGTCATTTCTATAACCTCTAATAATTCTTCTGTCCGTTTTTTACTTTCTTTTGGATACGCTCTTGATAAGAATTTCTGAATGTTTTCTGAAACAGATATATAGGGCATCAAATCAAAGTCTTGAGCTACATATTTAAAATTTTCAAAACCAGGAACTAAATGTTTTTTTGGTCCAAATATTTGTGTTTCTTTCCAAAATATTTCGCCGCTATTTAAATCTAACAAACCATAAATAGCTTTTAAAAGTGTCGACTTTCCACAGCCGCTTTCTCCCATAATACAAAGGTGTTCGCCTTGTTGTAAAGAGAAATAAAAATCCTTTAAAATTAATTTTTCTTTGTGATAAGAAAAAGAAATACCATTCACTTTTAGCATATTGCAAAAATAAGGTTTCTATTTGATTTGTTGAAACTAAAAAAAAGGAAGTATGATTAACTCAATAATTGAAACAATTGATGCTGCTCACTTATGAAAAATGAATAAAAAAAGAGTATCTTTTGAGTGAAGTACAGTCTCAGAAATATTCAATATTTTAATACGTTTCCGAATTTATTTTAATTTTTATCGGGTTGGGTAATTGAGGTTTATTCAATAATAATGTGGATTCGATATTCTTAATACTACATATTATCAGTGCTTTGTAATTTGTAACAGATAAGACCGACTATTTATTTAGAACTTGAATACAAGTGCTTCAAGAATACTTTTTACAAATAAAACTTCTCACTAAAATAAAAGATGATTTTACACTTTTTAAAATTAGAATGGAAACAATTTATTCGTTCTGCTTCCTTTGGTAAAAGTATTGCTTTAAAAATAATAATGGGGTTTTTTGTACTCAATTTTTTAGTTTCTTTTTTGGCTATTGGTATAGGGGGTTATTATATTCTTAAAAAGGAATTCCCAGAACAAGATCCTTTACAAATTTTAAATTCATACCTTCTTTTTGTAATTTTTGGAGATTTAATTTTCCGCTATTTAATGCAGAAATTACCCGTAATGCAAATTAAACCAATGCTTACTTTACCAATTAAAAAAAGCAATTTGGTTCATTATGTATTAGGAAAATCTTCCTTCTCTTTTTTTAATATTTTAGGTCTCTTTTTTTACATTCCGTTTTCTATCGTTTTAATTAAAGAAGATTACAATATTACAGGTGTTTTGGCTTGGTTATTTTTAATTATTTTAATTATTCAATCCTCTAACTTCTTAAACTTTTTAATCAACAAAAATAAAATTGCACTAGGCGTTATTTCTTTAATTTTACTAGGTTTAATTGGTTCGCAAAAGTTTGGGGTTTTTGATGTAGTTGGTTCTGGGGGTACATTATTTGATACTGTGTATACCAATCCAGTGTATGCTTTAATAGGTGTCGTAATTTTAACGTTTTTATATCAAATAAATTATAAACATTTACGTAACCAAGTATATTTAGACGAAGCTGTGGCAGGTAAGATAGAAGAAGCAAATTCTGCAGATTTATCTTGGGCAAATAAGTTTGGGGCTCTAGCGCCGTTTATTAAAAATGACATTCGTTTGATATGGAGAAACAAAAGAACCAAAACTGTTTTCTTAATGTCATTTTTATTCCTTTTTTATGGATTAATTTTTTTTACGAACGATGTTTATAAAGATTCATTACCAATGTTAATGTTTGCTGCATTATTCGTTACAGGAGGTTTTACATTAAACTATGGACAATTCATTCCTGCCTGGGATAGTGCTCATTACAAAATGCTAATGAGTCAGAGTTTTAGCTATAGAAAATTTTTATAATCCAAGTGGTTTTTAATGGTTGGAATGACTGTAATTTTATATTTTTTAAGCGTTCCATATTTGTATTTTGGAAGCGATGTTTTTTTAATGATTACTGCAGGGGCAATTTTTAATATTGGCTTTAATTCACTCTTTTTATTATATGCAGGTTCTTTTAATAGGAAGCGAATAAATCTAACAAAAGGAGGTTTTGCCAATACACAAGGTACTAGCGCAACACAGTTTCTTATTATCATTCCGTTAATGTTGTTTCCAATGTTGTTGTTTTGGATTTTCGAGAAGTTTGTTGGTCATAATTTTGGTTTTATAGTTGTTGCAGCAGTGGGAACCATTTGCTTACTATTAAATAAAATCGCTATGAATTTTATCGAGAAAAAATACATAAAAGATAAATACGCTATGATTAACGCATTTGGAAAAGAAGACTAACCAACTGAAAAAACTTAAAGAAAAAACAATGATTACAATAGATACGATTTCAAAAAAATACGCAAAAACAGCGGTTTTAAATGTTAAAATGATTCGCATTCCTACAGGTCAGAGTTTTGGTTTGGTGGGGAATAATGGCGCAGGAAAAACAACGTTATTTAATATTTTATTAGATTTAATAAGACCCACAACAGGTATGGTTACCAATAATAGTGTTATGGTAAATAAAAGCGAAGACTGGAAGCAGTTTACAGGTTCTTTTATCGATGAATCTTTTTTGATTGGCTATTTAACTCCAGAAGAATATTTCGAGTTTATTGGCGATTTACGTGGAATGAACAAAGCAGATATCACTTTATTTATCAGAAATTTTGAAGACTTTTTTAACGGAGAAATCACCGGTAAGAAAAAGTATTTAAGAGATTTGAGTAAAGGAAATCAAAAAAAAGCAGGAATTGTAGCTGCCTTGATGGGAAATCCAAAAGTTATAATTTTGGATGAACCTTTTGCTAATTTAGACCCTACAAGTCAAATAAGGTTAAAAAACATCATTAAAAAATTAACAGAAAATAGCGGAGTTACCGTTTTAATTTCTAGTCACGATTTAACGCACGTAACTGACGTTTGTGAAAGAATTGTTGTTTTAGATGAAGGAAACATAGTAAAAGATATTGAAACATCCACAGAAACTTTAAAAGAATTGGAGCGCTATTTTTCTGTATAAGTCTTCTATTCTGGATTTATTCCTATTTTTACACCCTTATTTATACTATTTTTCAAAGAAAAGAGTTTTAAGTAAGAGTTTTTTATTTTCTTAGCACTAAAATAATAGTTTAACCAATATTTACTTGTGTGAAATACACTAAAAAAATAATTATAATTCTTTCTGTATTTGCATTTCTATCTGCTTGCAGTACAAAAAAAAACACGGTAATTTCTAGAAATTATCAAGCCTTAACCACAAAATATAATGTGCTTTTTAATGGTAAAGAAGCCTTTAATTTAGGGGTTGAAGCCTTTAATTATAGCTATGAAGATGATTGGTTTAAACAATTGCCTATAGAACCCATTAAATTTGAAGAAGAAAAAACAAATACTCCATTTGATGCTGCAGAAGAAAAAGCCGTAAAAGCAATTCAAAAGCACGGAATGAAAATTGAAGGTGTAGAGCGCAACAGGCAAATTGATGATGCTTACCTTCTCTTAGGAAAAGCGCGTTATTATGATCAGCGTTTTATACCTGCAATAGAAGCCTTTAACTACATTATTACTACTTATCCGTTTGCCAGTTTAATCAATGAAACCAAGATTTGGAGAGCAAAAGCGAACATAAGAATAGGTAATGAAGAATTTGCGATAGCCTCCTTGAAGCTCCTTCTAAAAGTAAAAGACACCTTACAAGTGAATTTGCCTGATGAAATTAAAGAATTAGGATATTCCGCTTTAGCAATGGCTTATATTAAAGCAGACAGTATCCAAAAAGCAAAAAAAATGCTTACTAGAGCCACAAGAACTTTAAAAAATAAAGAGCAAGGAGCAAGAAATTTATTTGTGTTGGGACAAATTTATAGTCTGGAAAACAAAAAAGATTCTGCTCTAAGGGTTTTTAACAAGATTATCAACTTTAGAAGAGCGCCTTATAAATATAAAATACACGCAAACATTGCGTTAGCAAAAAATGCTACAAACGATGCTACTTCTCTTGCTATTTTGAAAAAAATGCAAAAATTAATTAAGAATAGAGATAACAGAGCTTATTTAGACGAATTGTATTATCAAGTTGGTTTCTTACACGAAAAAAATGACAGTATAAATAGCGCAATTGCTTATTATAACAAATCTCTTAGAGCTCCAGCTACAAGCAATAAACAAAAAACTTTTTCCTATGAAAAATTAGGGAATATCAATTTTAAAAATTCTAAATACCAACTAGCAAGTTCTTATTATGATAGTATTCTAAAAATTGCTCCAGATACTTTGAATTTAAGAATACGACGTATTAAAAGAAAGCAAAAAAACTTAGCTTGTTTAATTAATTTTGAAAATATAGTAACTAAAAATGATAGCATCTTAAAAATCACTTCACTCTCTAAGGCAGCCCAAAAAGTCTATTTTCAAAAATATATAGACGCTTTAAAAAAGAAAGATGAAGCTGCTGCTCAGTTGAAATTAAATCAGGATGCTTTTGGGGCTTCTTTTGGTGGTAACTCTTTACAATCAAACAAAGGAAAATGGTATTTCTACAATTCTCAATCGTTGGGTTATGGTAAAACAGAATTTCAAAAAAATTGGGGAAATAGAAAATTAGAAGACAATTGGAGATGGTTTTCAAAAATAGCAGCTAATAATAGCACTGCCAAAGATAGTTCGCAAGTGGGTAAGAAAAATTTGCGATACGATTTAGCAAGTTATCTCAAGACAATTCCTACAGACACGATCGTTATTAATACTTTAATCATAGAGAGAAACCAAGCGTTATATGAATTAGGAATTATTTATAAAGAACAGTTTAAAGACACCAAATTGGCTATTGAAAGACTAGAAAGAGTTGCTTCTTTAGTGCCAACCAAGGAATTAATTTTACCAATTAATTGGCATCTACACAAAGTCTATAAAGAGTTGGGTGATGAGGAAAAAGCAAGTAAACACAAGAATGTAATTCTTATAGATTATTCCAAAACGAAGTTTGCACAAGCCATTACAAGTCCAAACAAACCTTTTGAAGAAGAAAAATCAATTAATGAAGTAGAAAAAATATATAAAGAGATGTACTATTTATATAAAGAGGAAGCATTTGAAGAAACAGTCACTAAAATAAATGAAATTTTGTCTACACTACAGAATTCAAAATTAATTCCTAAATTTGAACTTTTAAAAGCCTATGCTATAGGAAAATATAAAGATAAAGAATCCTATGAGGTTGCGATGAATTTTGTAGCTGTTCGTTATGGAAATACTACAGAAGGAAAACAAGCAAAAAAAATAGTAACACAATTAGGTAATTAATATGTTTCGTAAAGGCAAAAAATTTCAAAAAAATAAAATTATGGAAAGAAATGTTATCGCAAAAAACACAACAATTGTTGGAGACATAAAATCAGATGGAGATTTTAGAATCGATGGTACTTTGGAAGGAACATTAACAACAAATGGTAGGGTAATTATTGGTTTAGATGGTTTTATTAAAGGGAAAGTAGAAGCAACAAATGCAGATATAGAAGGTAAATTTTCTGGAGAACTTTTATTATCAAATACGCTAACAATAAAAGCTTCAGCAAATATTTCTGGAAACGTTGTAATTGGAAAACTATCTGTGGAGCCTGGAGCAGCATTCAACGCTGCTTGTGAAATGAAGGGAGCCATCAAAGAATTAAATTCTACTAATGATACAAAAAAAACCTCAGAAAAAACCGCTTAATAAAGCATTGCAACTCTCGGGTGCAGGTTTGCAAATGGGGTTGACTATTTATATGGGTTTTTTATTAGGCACATGGTTAGATATAAAATTTAATGCTTTTTTCTTAACAGAAGTAATTACTTTAATCGCCATTTTTTTAGCAATGTACTCCTTAATTAAACAAGCCAATAAAATTAATGATTAAAAGTATTGTTGGATTCACTTTCATTTTCTTTTTTCTATTCTTAGTAAGCCTTTCTCTTCATGAATTATATCTAGAAAATAAGCAGCTAATTTTACCTTTTTCTTTACAAAAAGTATATCTCTTTCACCTCGTCTTTTCGCTTGTAATCTGTAGCAACTTTTTAGTGTTTTCAACTGCCGCTAAAGTTTTTGAACAGCTAGGTTTTATCTACCTTGGTACAATACTATTAAAACTAATTCTTTTTAGTATAATTTTTCACAAAACGATATTCTCAGAAGAAGGATTGCCCTTTTCTGCAAGATTATCTTTATTTATTCCGATGCTTGTTTTTCTGTTAATAGAAACTGTTTTTGTAACCAAAATTTTGAAGAAAAAACAATAATAAAAAATAGGGGTAAAAAATGGTTTGTAGTTTTGAATTATTCTATATCTTTGCGCCGAATTTAGAAAGCGTATTTTTACAATGAAGATTGCACAAAAAACAATCAAGTTTCTTTTAATAGCATCAATAACCTTCTTTACCTCAGTAGGTTTTGCCTCAGGATCTGATAAAAAACACGATGACCAAAACGATGGTGGGCGTATAAACACCAAAGAAGAAGTAGAGGCATATATATTACACCACATAAAAGATTCTCATGACTTTTCATTATTTTCATACACCTCAGATGAAGGAGAAAGAAAACATATTGGTTTTCCCCTACCTGTAGTTATTTGGTCTAGTGAAGGTTTGGTTTCTTTCATGTCATCAGAATTTCATCATAATGATGATGGTCATGTAATTGTAGAAAAGAACGGATTAAAATTTGCAAAAATCCATTCTAAAATTTATGAAATAAATAAAGGCGCAACGAGTGTTTCTTTTGACGAAACACACCACGCAACAAATGCACATAAATTATTAGATTTTTCTATCACTAAAAGCGTTGTAGGAATTTTATTAATTGGTTTCTTATTATTATTTTGGTTTTCTAAATTGGCAAGACAATATAAAACAAAACAAATTCCAACAGGATTTGCAAGAGTTTTAGAACCTTTGGTATTGTATGTTCGTGATGAAATTGCTAGACCCAATATTGGTGAAAAACATTACAGAAGGTTTACAGGATACCTATTGACCGTGTTTTTCTTTATCTGGGTTTTAAATTTAGCCGGATTGACGCCATTAGGTTTTAACGTAACAGGTCAATTAGCAGTAACAGGTTGTTTGGCAATTTTTACGTTAGTAATTTATACTGTAAGTGGAAATAAAGGATACTGGATGCACATGATTTGGATGCCAGGAGTTCCTGTTTTAATTCGTCCCGTTTTAGCAATTATAGAATTGGCTGGAGCTTTAATCATTAAACCTTTTTCATTATTAGTACGTTTGTTCGCAAACATATCAGCAGGTCATATTGTGGTAATGAGCTTAATAGCAATTATGTTTACACTAAAAGAATCTTTAGGGGTTGTTGGTGCAACAGGGTTGTCATTAGTATTATCATTTTTTATAACATTAATTGAGGTTTTAGTGGCTTTTTTACAAGCGTATATCTTTACAATGCTTTCCGCATTATTTATTGGTATGGCTGTAGCAGACCATTCAGAAGCTCATTAATACACATTTGTTTAATTTAATATAAATACATTTATTATGTACAATTTAATTGGAGCAGGATTAATCGTAATCGGAGCAGGAATTGGTTTAGGTCAAATTGGTGGAAAAGCAATGGAAGGTATTGCTCGTCAGCCAGAAGCAACTGGAAAAATTCAAACAGCAATGATTATTATCGCTGCATTATTAGAAGGTTTAGCATTTGGTGCA
>CATITK010000029.1 GCA_949545755.1 Polaribacter sejongensis
AAAGCACAATCAGAAATGTAGCTGCAAAGGGAACTAAAAAAGTTTTTAGGATGTATTTATCTAAAATTTTCATCTAGGCAAAAATAGTTTCTTATCTTGAAAGAAGCTACTAATTTTCTATTAATTGGATAAAATGTTAGTCTATAGAGAATTTTAGTTTTTTGTACTTTTCTTGGTCAAAGGAAAAGAAACTGCTGTTCAACGTTTTGTTACTTTTAAATGCTGTGATTTTAAAGGTAGTTTTAGATCCATTAGCACCTGTTTGTATCAATTTGTAGATGTGCTTTGTTTTTGCATCTATCGCTAATTCAACTTTTATAATATCTGAATTGCTATCGATAGGATTTAAGGTCACAAATTGAATGTTTCTACCTTGTAGGTTTTTTAATTCACCCATTTCAAAGTTGTATCCTTCCTGGTAAAAAGTTAATAGTTTTGATGGGTAAATAAAGCCATCATCATCTCCAAAGTCTCCATTAGTAATTGATACTTCTTTTTCATCATTGTTAATCACATAGAGTTTTACTCCATCGAAGATAAATTTATTTCCTAAATAATTCAGTTGGTATTTTTCTCCTTGTAATGTAATTTCACCTCTTATTGGTGGTTCATCACCTTCTTTTATACCTGCTTCTTCATTGCTTAGCGTTTGACTAAAATTGAGATACATGTTCTCATAAGCACCCATTTTGTTGGAGACTTCATCTAAAAGTAATTTTGCCTTTTCTGAATTTTGGGAAAAAGTAATTGTTGTTAAAAATAAACTAAAAAATAGCACAGTTATTTTTTTCATTCTTATTGATTCTTTTCGTTTTCTAATAATTGTTCTAGGGCAATAAAATCTGCCACTAAAACTTGTCTTGCTTTACTACCTTCAAACCCTCCAACAATACCAGCAGCTTCTAATTGATCGATTAGTCTACCAGCCCTATTGTAGCCTAATTTTAATTTTCTTTGCAGTAAAGAAGCAGATCCTTGTTGTGCTGTTACAATAATTTCTGCTGCCTCTTTAAAGAGTTTGTCTCGGTCTGAAATGTTAATATCAATACTTGTGCCACTTTCATCATCTATATATTCAGGCAACTGATACGCTTCTGCATAGGCTTTTTGAGAACCAATAAAATCTGTTATTTTTTCTACTTCTGGTGTGTCTACAAATGCACACTGAATCCTTTGAATTTCATTTCCTGCGGTATATAGTAAATCTCCACGACCAATTAGTTGGTCTGCACCACCAGCATCTAAAATAGTTCTAGAATCTATTTTAGAGGTAACTCTAAAAGCAATTCTTGCAGGAAAATTTGCTTTAATGATACCTGTAATTACGTTTACAGAAGGTCTTTGAGTTGCAACAATTAAATGAATACCAATAGCTCTAGCAAGTTGTGCTAAACGTGCAATTGGTGTTTCTACTTCTTTACCAGCAGTCATAATTAAATCTGCAAACTCATCAATAACTAAAACAATGTATGGTAAGAATTGATGCCCCTCATTAGGGTTTAATTTACGCTGCTTAAACTTTACATTGTATTCCTTGATATTACGAACCATTGCATTTTTCAGTAAATCGTATCGATTGTCCATCTCAATACACAGAGAATTTAGTGTATGAACAACTTTGGTGGTATCTGTAATAATTGCCTCCTCCACATCTGGTAATTTTGCTAAATAATGGCGTTCAATTTTGTTAAATAAAGTCAATTCTACTTTCTTAGGATCTACCAAAATAAATTTGACTTCTGCAGGGTGTTTTTTATATAAGAGTGATGTTAAAACAGCATTTAAACCAACTGATTTCCCTTGTCCTGTTGCTCCAGCCATTAATAAGTGAGGCATTTTTGCCAAGTCTACCACAAAGGTTTCGTTAGAAATTGTTTTTCCTAAAGCAATTGGTAATTCCATAGTAGATTCCTGAAACTTCTTTGATGAAATAACAGAATGCATAGAAACAATGGTTGATTTTTTATTGGGAACCTCAATACCGATAGTCCCTTTTCCGGGAATAGGAGCAATAATTCTAATTCCTAAAGCCGATAGAGAAAGTGCAATATCATCTTCTAAATTTTTAATTTTAGAAATTCTAATTCCAGCTTCTGGTACAATTTCATACAAAGTAATTGTGGGACCTACGGTCGCTTTTATTTCGGCAATACCAATTTTGTAGTTTTTTAAAGTTTCTACAATTTTATCTTTATTTGCTTCTAATTCTTCAGGGTCAATTGAAATAGTTTCATTGTATTGTTTTAAGAGATTAAAAGTAGGAAATTTAAAGCTTCCCAATTCTAGCGTAGGGTCAAATTCCCCAAAATCTTTTACCAGCTGATTTGATAAATTCTCTGTAGAATGTTCTTCTTCTCTGTTAATTGCAACATCAATTTCTACAACCATTTCTTTATCCTCCTGTACAGGGATTTGAGTTTTTAATACAGGTGACAGTTCACTTTCCTGCTTTATAATAATTTCCTCTTCGTCTGTTCCTACTTCAGAATGTTTAGTAATAGTAGGCTGTAAATTTTCTAATGAAAGTTCTACTCCAGATTTTTCTTTTTTATCAGTTTGTAATGAAATTGTATCGGAAGCCTCTTTTTTATCAGTAGCTATGACTTCATTATTTAAATTTGCATTTTGAACTAATTCTTCGGTACTTTTTTCTTCTCTTTTTGTTTTTAACTTTTCTAAGTAGGTATCAAAATTAATTTTGTAGCGTAAAACTAAATAGGCAATAAAAAAGAAACTTAAAAGAATGACCAAACCTGTTTTTCCAATGAAAGCTTGTAAGTATTCATTGATTTCAAAACCTATGATTCCAGAGAGAAGTGCGTAATTTATGTGTATAAATCCAAATGATATTGAAACCCATAACATCGCTGTCAATCCCCAATTCCAAGAAATTATTATTTTAGAACGTTTCTTTTTTAGCAGAATGAAGAGCCCTGATATAAATATCTGTAAGGGAATAATAAAAGCGCCAATCCCAAAACCTTTATAAATGAAAAAGTGACTTAAGTTCGCGCCAATCTTTCCTAATAAATTTTCACTTCTAACACTTCTGTCTGTCAATTTTGTAAGTGAACTTTGGTCTACTTGCCAATTATAGAAAAAGGAAATAAAAGCAATACAAAGAAAAGCTGAAAATAAAATTAGGAAAGTTCCTAAAACTGTTTGTGCTTGTCTTGTTTTTATAAAAGCAAAAACATTCGGTTTTTTTTCCGAAGAATCTATAATTTCTTTTGCGCTTTGTTTCCTTTTATTCATCAATGTTTTGAGGTCTATTTTAGCAGTAAATATACATATTTACTTAAAACAATAAAGTTATTTTAGGGATGTAAATAAAACAAGCAATAATTAATGAAGTAAATGCAGCAAAACTTGGTGCTCCTGCAGCAATATCTTTTATAAAACCTATTTCTTTATGATAGTTTGGATGTACAAAATCTGCTATTTTTTCAATAGCAGTGTTTAATGCTTCAGCGACTAAAACCAAGCCAATTGAAAGAAGTTGAAACATCCACTCGATATTAGAAATATTAAAATAAAACCCAATAATAATAGCAATTATAGCCACAAATAATTGTGCTTTAATACTATCTTCAGTTTTCATTAAGAGCCACATTCCTCTTAATGCAAATTTAAAACTTCGAAGTCTTCCTCTTAAAAAGTTATCATTAGGGTTTTTCATATACTATAGTGCTTTTAATGCAGCAGTGTAATTAGGTTCGTCAGCTATTTCTGATACTTGTTCAGTGTATTCGATATTTCCATTTTCATTAATGATGATAATTGCTCTTGAATGTAAATTGGCTAGAGGACCATTTGTAATATCTAATTGGTAAGATTTACCAAAATTTCCATCTGCAAAATCAGACAACATTACGACATTTTCGATGCCTTCTGCACCACAAAATCGTGCTTGAGCAAAGGGTAAGTCTTTAGAGATACATAAAACAACAGTGTTTTTTAAGTCTGCCGCTTTTTTGTTAAATTCTCTTACAGATGCTGCACAGGTTCCTGTGTCGACACTTGGGAAAATATTTAAAATTACTTTTTTACCTGCAAAATCTGTTAAGCTTTTATGAGATAAATCTACTGCAGTTAATTTAAAATTAGAAGCTTTAGTGCCTGCTTCTGGTAAATTACCTAGGGTGTTAAACGCATTTCCTTTTAATGTAATGTTTGCCATTTTTATAGTTTTTTTTTATGAATCCCAAAAATAACTTTTTTTCTTGTAAAACTTTCTACTTTAAATAAAACTTTAGACACTTTCTCTTTTAAGTTCTAAAAACTTATGGAGTATCTTCGCAGTCATCAAAATAAAGCTTGCATTGAATATTTCTCAATATACATCAGAATTCAAATATAATTGGAAGCTTGCAGCGCCTGTAATGTTGGGTATGCTGGGACATACATTAGTGACTTTTGTAGATAATATTATGGTTGGGCAAATAGGAACTGCAGAATTAGCAGCAGTTTCTTTAGGAAACAGTTTTATGTTTATTGCGATGTCTATAGGTATTGGTTTTTCTACAGCGATAACACCATTAATTGCGCAAGCAGATTCTTCAGATAATTTAAAGCAAGCCAGAGCCACTTATAAAAGTGGTTTATTTTTATGTACAGTATTGGGTGTTATTTTATTTTTGGGAGTATACTGTTCAAAGCCTTTATTTTCTTTAATGAAGCAACCTAAAGAGGTTGTAGAATTAGCAATTCCATATCTAGATTTGGTAGCTTTTTCTTTAATTCCTTTGGTTATTTTTCAAGCAATTAAACAGCTTAGTGATGGAATGTCTATGACAAGATACCCGATGTACGCGACCTTAATTGCAAATATTATAAACGTAATTTTAAATTATGTATTAATTTTTGGAAAATTTGGATTTCCAGAAATGGGAATTGTTGGTGCAGCATATGGTACCTTAGTTTCTAGAGTTATAATGGTGGTCTATTTAGCGCTTTTATTGCGTTGTAAAGAGCGATCAGCTCAGATCGTAAAAAACATCAAATTTTTTGTTTTAGATTTATCAATGATAAAGAGAATTATCAACTTAGGTTCTTTAAGTGCATTGCAAATGTTTTTTGAAGTCGCTATTTTTACCTCTGCTGTTTGGCTAAGTGGTTTGTTGGGTAAAAATCCACAAGCAGCAAATCAAATTGCATTAAATTTATCTTCTATGACCTTTATGGTTGCCATGGGATTAAGTGTAGTAGCTATGATAAGAGTCGGAAACCAAAAAGGATTACAAGATTATAAAGAGTTGCGTAGAATTGCTTTTTCTATTTTTTTATTAGGCGTATTATTGGCTATTTTCTTTGCTTTACTATTTTTTATTTTTCATAAGAGCTTACCAAATATTTATGTAAACTTAAATGATGCCAATAATTATTCAGATACGATAGAAGTAATTACTATTGCTTCAAATTTATTATTAGCAGCAGCATTTTTTCAAATTTCAGACAGTATACAGGTTGTTTTTCTGGGCGCTTTACGAGGCTTGCAAGATGTGAAAATTCCAACAATACTTACCTTTATTTCTTATTGGGTTATAGGTTTTCCTGTTTCTTATTTTTTAGGAACAGCAGAAATGTATGGTAGTTTTGGTATTTGGTTGGGGTTGCTTGCGGGTTTAACGACAGCTTCTATTTTATTATTTATAAGATTTAATTCATTAACTTTAAAACTCATTAAACAAAAACATGAACCTACCTAAATTTTTATTAGCAGATAACAGCAATTTTCCTGAAGACATTTTTGTGCTTCATACAGAGTTTCCTCGTTTTATAATCAATTTAAAAGATGATGAAATAGATTGGTTTGAAGATTTAACAGGCGAAAATGAGGAGGATATTGCCACGGAATTAGCAGATTTAATGGACAAAGCGGGTGCTTTTTATGATAAAGAAATGAAAGATTTCGAATAATGTTTGCTAACTTTCATACTGATCTAAGTTTCGTTTAAACTTTTTTTCGAATAAAAAAAATAGTATTCCCCCTTTTTACAGTACTTAAATTTAAAGTAAGGGTTGTATCTTTGTACTTATTTTAAAAGTGAATGAAAAAATACATATCAGAATTTATTGGAACATTTTCTATGGTTTTCTGTGGTACAGGAGCAATGACCATTAACGAAGTTACGAACGGAGATGTTACGCATGTTGGAATTGCAATTACTTGGGGGCTCATTGTTATGGCCATGATTTATGCTTTTGCAGAAACATCAGGAGCCCACTTTAACCCTGCAGTTTCTATTGCTTTTGCTTTTGCAAAAAAGTTTTCTTGGAAAGAAGTTCCTAAATATATAATTGCTCAAATTTTGGGTGCTCTTGTAGCGAGTTTAATCCTCTGTTTCTTGTTTCCTACAAGTGAAACTTTAGGAGCTACTATAGCAACTGTAGATGTTTGGCGTGCTTTTGTATTGGAATTATTATTGACCTTTTTCTTGATGGTGGTCATTATAAATGTTTCTACCGGAAGTAAAGAAATTGGTGTTGTAGCAGGGATTGCGATAGGAGGAGTCGTTTTATTAGAAGCCATGTTTGCGGGTCCTATTACAAATGCATCTATGAATCCTGCACGATCCATTGCCCCAGCTATTGTTTCAGGTAATTTGCAGCATCTTTGGATGTATATTGTTGCACCAATTTTAGGAGCCTTATTGGCTGTAGTTTCTTGCAAATTAGTAAAAGACGAAAACTGCTGTAATAATGAAGAATGTTAGTGTTTTAGGTTGTGGTTGGCTTGGTATGCCGTTAGCAATTTCTTTGTTAGATGAAGGTTATTCCGTTAAAGGTTCTACCACAACAGAAAAAAAAGTATCGCTTTTAGAAATCAATAATATTGATCCTTACCTGCTTGATGTTGCTTCTTTTGAAGAATTTGACGACTTCTTAGATTCAGATATTTTAATTATCGCAATTACCTCTAAAGATATTGATGGTTTTGAAAGTTTAATTTCTCAAATTGAAAATTCTAGTATTCAAAAAGTGATTTTTATTAGTTCAACTTCTGTTTATGGAAGACGCAATAAAGTAATGACAGAAGAAGATGAAGTTCTCCAAACGCCTCTGTCACAAATTGAAAATTTATTTAGAGAGAATACTTTTTTTGAAACGACAATACTTCGTTTTGCAGGTTTATTTGGTGATGAAAGGCATCCTTCAAACTGGTTTAAAAATGAACGAAAAATACCACAACCAAAAGGGTTTGTGAATATGATTCATAAAGAAGATTGTATTGAGATTATTCATGAAATTATAGATCAAAATTGTTGGAACGAAACTTTTAACGCCTGCTCTAATCATCATCCAACCAGAAGAGAGTTTTATACAATTGCGAAATTAAGTAACGATTTTGAAGTTCCTAAATTTGAAGATAATGATGTTTATAAGTGGAAAATTATCAGTTCAAATAAAGTGCAAAAAGTTTTAGACTATACTTTTATTCACGATGATTTGTTGAATATTTAGTTCAAAAATTTGAAAGCTTAAAAGTAGCAAAGTTTGTCAGTTCTAGTAATTGTTTTTTTACTGTGATTTAATCCAGAACTTTTGTGTACCTATTTTTTTTTGTTTTCACTAAAAACTAACGATACTTCCGTTTCCTCAAATAATTAAAAACAAATCCAAAAGAAAATAAAATAAGTAGAGGAAAAACCACATTAAAAAACTGCCAAAAAACACGTTCTTTAAAAGTTTTTTGTTTGTCTAATATTTTAATTTTTAATGTTTTGTTTCTTAATTGAATGACCCCAGTATCATCTAATAAATAGTCAACAGTATTTAAGAGGAAGTCTTTATTTCCAAATTGTTGATTTGTCCATTTATCGCTATTTAAATCATAGGGTTGTCCTTTTAAAATTTGATTTTTTCCAATATCACCATCTGAAATCACAATCATTTTATTATTATTCGAATGCGCTTTATAAAGGGGAGTTTCAAAAGGTTTTACACGGTTTTTATATGCAGAATTAAAATTACCCTCAAGTAAAACAGCAAACAGTTGATTTCCACTTTTATAATTAGATTCAATAACTTCTTCAGCAATAGATTGCAAGTGAATAAAATTAGGTGTTCCAACTTTCTGTGTCAATAAAGAACTTACTAAAAGAGGTGTTTTTTTTATGTTGTTTTTTAAAGTATCAATTTGATTTGCAAACTGTAATCTTACGGGGGAAATGTTTTTTGTAATCCCATGGTTTGGGTTGCCACCTACTAAAGGATGATAAAGCCAATCTAAATTTTTAAACTGCGTTTGATCTCCAATTTTTCCTGTTGCTAAGGGGATCTGGGCAGCATACAAATCTTTAATCAATGCGCTGTTTATTCTAATTCCGTAAGAAAACAACAAATCCGTTAGGTTCAAATCTCTTGGATATGCTAGCATTTTTCCATTTGAAAACAAACTGTCTTGGTCTGCTTGTACATTGTCTAGCATCCATAAAGTCCTTCCGCCATTGGTAATAAATTGATCTAAGGTAAATTTTTCTTGTGCTGTGAATTTTTCAGTTGGTTTTGCAATAATTGCCAGATCTAAAGTGGTTAAATCTTGTAAAGTTTGTTGTGGACTTTTAGCGACAGAATCTAACGTAAATTTTGCTAATCGGTATTTTTTAGCAACTTCACTTAAAAAACTATATTGATATAGATCGTTCAATTCTCCATTTCCAGTGATAACAACAACTCTTTTTTGTCTCCTTTGCGTAATAGAGTTGATGGCGCTTGAAAAACTATATTCTAAATTTTCAATTGCTTTTTGCAGCTGTTCGTCCTGCGAAGCAAGAATAGTATTCGGCAGCAAAGAAACGATGGATGATTTATTTCCGTAAGAAATTTCTGCCCATGGGAAAATAATTGCTTCAGACAATTTCCCTTCCTCTTCTACGGTTAATTGACTGGGTAGCATACCGCGCTTAATTAATTCTTCTTGTTGATAATCTGGAACTTCAAAATTGATTTTTATGTTTGAATTTTCAGCAGATAATTCTTCAATGTACTGGCGTGTCTCTGCCTGTAATCTTCTAAACTCAGACGGGAAATCGCCTTCCAGATAGACGTTAATAAAAAGATGTTTATCCACTTGTGAAACAATATTTTTAGTTGTCTCAGAAAGTGTGTAGCGTTTGTTTTCAGTTAAATCGATCCGCTTGTAAATTGATTGGTTGATGCTATTTAAAAGTAGCAAACCAACAATGAGAATTGTACAGTTTTTTATTTTTTTATGCATTGTCCAAACGCATTTTAGTGAGATATAAAAAGAACACTGTTACACTCAGGAAATAGAGTAGGTCTCTAGTATCAATTACGCCTCTTGAGATACTTTTAAAATGCTCATTGATTCCCATTTTTTTGATTGTTAAATCATTTCCTAAAGAATTCAAAATTGCATCAAATCCATAATATAAAAAAAAGGTAATGAAGACGGCAACTATAAAGGCTACAATTTGATTTTTAGAGAGTGTAGAGGTAAATAGACCAACAGCGGTATAGGTTGCTGCCAAAAACAACAAGCCCATATAAGAACCAATTGTACTACCAAAATCAATATTTCCAGTAGGTTTTCCTAATTGATAAATGGTGTATACATAGGTCAATGTCGGAATTAAAGCGACAACAACCAATAGGAGTGAAGCCCAAAATTTACCCATTATAATTTGCCAATCAGAAACAGGTTTTGTTTTCAAAAGTTCTATGGTTCCACTGTTAAGTTCATCCGCAAAACTTTTCATGGTAATGGCAGGAATCAAAAATAGAAACAGCCAAGGACTTAAAAAGAAGAATGGGTTTAAATCTGCAAATCCAGCATTTAAAATATTGAAATCGTCTTTAAAGATCCATAGAAATAAACCATTTATCAGCAAGAAAACACCAATTACTAAATAAGCTATTGGTGATGCAAAAAACGAGTTAAATTCTTTTTTTAAAATGGCTATCAATATTTATTTTTTAGTTAATATTAAAGTTCAAAAGGTGCATTTTTTTTTAGTAAAAACCAATATGAAACAACCTGAAACAAACCTATTTGTTATGTCAAAGGTGTGAAATCTGGTTGAGAATCATTGATAAAATCAAGAGTAATTGAGTCTCTATATCCTAAGCCTAATAATGTGGATGCACCGCCGACGGTATCAGAATTACTTCTGTAAATAGCAATTTCAAGATATCCAGCAGCATTAAAAATAGCTAATTTACTACCATCATATTGGATATTGTCATGAGCATTATTACCTACAACTTCATTGTATTTTGTGAAAATTTTAGTAAAAGAATAGCGTCTTGCACTTGCTTTAAAGCGACGACCTTTTCCAATTTCTTGAAACATTTTTTGACTAATATTACTAATTACATTTCCATAATTATCAATATAAACAACCCCACCAATAATTTGATTTTTAGCTTGGTTTACTTTTGGCTGAATTTCAACAAGCTTTTTAAATCCCTTAACTTCTTTGCCAATAACGGTTAGATTACCACCTCTAGCAATAAAACAGGCAACTT
The DNA here is from genome assembly GCA_949545755.1 of Polaribacter sejongensis. Taxonomy (GTDB): domain Bacteria; phylum Bacteroidota; class Bacteroidia; order Flavobacteriales; family Flavobacteriaceae; genus Polaribacter; species Polaribacter sejongensis_A. The sequence continues at coordinate 10,492 of CATITK010000029.1, forward strand.
GTACAAAAACATCTAATACAGGAAAACTACTTTCTATTCGGTCATGAATATTTATTTCAACAATTTTTGAAGGTTTGATTTCTGAGGCAATCATTGAGATAATTCCATTATCAGGACAGACAAAAAAATGATTGTCTAATTCTACCGCAATATGTTTATTGTCAGCACTTAATTCTGAATCTACACCTATGATATGAATGGTTTTATCAGGAAAACTTTTGTAAGAGTTTTTTAAGATATAAGCAGTTTCTGTAATGTTAAATGGAGATATTTCGTGGGTGATATCTACTATTTTAGCATCTGTGAGTTCTGAAAAAATAGCTCCTTTAACAGCACCGACAAAGTGGTCTTTTGTTCCAAAATCGGTTGTTAAGGTAATTAGAGACATTCCTATTTACTGTTAATTAATTGTGTAAAAGTTCTTAATTATTTTACGCAAATCTAATCATTTTAGAAAATTTATTCGCTATTTTTAGTTGAAATATAAAAGGAATCAATTTATAAAAATTAATCATTTGAACGAACGCATTATAGAGCTTACAGAAATTAGTCCAAAAGATTTTTTTGGAGCACAAAACAGTACTATTGAGCAATTAAAAAAATATTTTCCAAAAATTAAACTTGTTGCTCGGGGATCTAATCTAAAGATTTATGGAGAACCAGAAATTTTAGACGCGTTTGAAACGCGCTTTGAACGCTTGATAAAGTATTTTAATAAATACAATACGTTAGATGAAAATAGTATTGAGCGTATTTTAACATCTACGGGTAATGAAGAGAAATCAGCTGGTGCAAAAAATGCAAAGGATGTTTTAGTTCATGGAGTGAGCGGAAGGTTGATAAAGCCTCAAACTGATAACCAACGTAAAATGGTTACTTTAATGGGTAAAAATGATATGTTGTTTGCTGTTGGTCCTGCAGGGACAGGAAAAACCTATACAGCTGTTGCTTTGGCTGTAAAAGCATTAAAAGAAAAAGAAGTTAGAAAAATTATTTTAACCAGACCTGCTGTAGAATCTGGAGAGAATTTAGGCTTTCTTCCAGGAGATTTAAAAGAAAAATTAGATCCTTATATGCAACCTTTATATGACGCTTTGCGTGATATGATTCCGCATGAAAGGTTAGCATCTCATTTAGAAAAAGGAGTTATTCAAATTGCACCATTGGCATTTATGAGAGGTAGAACTTTAGACAATGCATTTGTAATTTTAGATGAAGCACAGAATACAACTCATAATCAAATGAAGATGTTTTTAACAAGAATGGGAAAAAGTGCAAAGTTTATAATCACAGGAGATCCAGGTCAGATTGATTTGCCAAGAAAACAAGTTTCAGGATTGAAAGAATCGTTATTAGCTTTAAAAGATATTCAAGGTATTGCCCAAGTATATTTAGATGATAAAGATGTGGTAAGACACAAATTGGTGCGGAAAATTATTAGTGCTTATAAAAGTATAGAAACAGAATAGTGATTAGTTTTTAGTTGTTGGTTAAATGTCTTTAGTTTATTTTTGTAGCCAATAACAAATAACAATTAATTAAAACAATGAATACAATTAACGAAACGAACTTTCAGTTTCCCAACCAGAAGTCTGTTTATATAGGTAAAGTAAGAGAAGTTTACAATATTGATGAGCAACTTTTAGTAATGGTTGCTACAGATA
>CATITK010000030.1 GCA_949545755.1 Polaribacter sejongensis
TATTTGCCAGAAGGCGTGTCTAAAGAATATTTTAGATGGCTTTATACAGCATTGACAAGGGCGCAAGAAAAGTTGTATTTAATCGGTTTTAAAGATGATTTTTTTGTTGATTAACGGAGTAGATAGCTCATTGCAATCCGACCATATTTATGACCAGAATTATAGACTAAATTTTTAGATCTGTTTGTGTTATAATTAATAACATAGCCAAAATTGAAACGACTAAAAGTGAATTTTATCCCTAATTCTACTTCAAAAACGAGGGGGATCAATTCTTTAGTTACGAGGCTTTTTTTGTTTAAAAAACTTCCTTGTAAAGTGGCGTCATAGAGTGCATAACGCAGCATCGATTTTAGATATATAAAGGACTCTATTTCTCTAAAAGAGTTGGTTTGCTCATTATTTAAGTTCGTGTTAAATGCAATTGAATTTGTTATGTTTTGTAGCGGTTGAAAACCAATTCTACTGTAGAAACCTGTTGCAATATTTGTAAAAACTGACCCTACATTTAGATTGTTTTCCCAAGTAACATCAAAATATTTTTTTTTCGTTTTTAGGATTGTTTTTAAATATTCTACACCAAAATTTAGTGCAAATGCATTTTTTATCTGATATTTCCAACCTACAGCTTGCTGGAAGCCATAAATATCATGGATGAAATCTTGTACTTCTTTCGCAAAAGAGTTGGTGCCTATAAAACCAACTTGTATCGCTGTGTTTAAAATTTGTTCGTTTTTATAGATCCTATTGATACTGAAATCACCATATAAATAACCCGCAAAAGGCCTGTCGTGTTCTGAAATAGAAATTACTACGGATCTATGGGGCGTGTATATTTCATGCCCAACTTGCCAATTTAAAATCCGTTTTTCTAAAGAGGTATTCTTGTTTTTAGAGAGATATCGATAGGATAAAAAAAGGCCACTTGAATAGTATCTGTCGTTCTTTTTACTGACATATAAATCATTGTCTGTAATAATGCTGATTTCTTTAGAGAATTTTTCTTGAGATTGTATAAAGGCAGATGCAAATAATGCAAAAACAAATAGGAAGTATTTCATAGAAGACAAATATATATAAGAACTTATTTAAAATGATAATTTTTTATCGATTTCTAAAAAAAAGTAGTTATTTTTAGACCAAGTAAAAAATGATATGGAGACAAGAGGCGGATTGAGTTCAGAAGACTTTCAGAAAGCAAAAAATAGTGAAGAATTATTAGCGCTTTTAGGAGAGAATAATCCAACGTATAAAAAAGTAAAAAAAACTATTTTATATGATGAAGAATTAAGATTACTGCAAATAGAATTGGTAAAATTACAAAGATGGATTTCTAATAATAACAAACGCGTTGCTATTATTTTTGAAGGAAGAGATGCTGCTGGTAAAGGAGGAAATATCCGTCGATTTATGGAACATCTGAATCCCCGATCAAGTAGATTGGTTGCTTTAAATAAACCGACAGAAATAGAAAAAGGGCAATGGTATTTTCAGCGATATATAAAAGAATTACCAAATCCTGGAGAAATTGTTTTCTTTGATAGAAGTTGGTACAATAGAGCGGTAGTAGAACCTGTAATGGATTTTTGTTCAGACCAACAATACAAAGAGTTTTTAGTGCAAGTTCCTGAGTTTGAACACATGATGTATGAAGACGGTGTTTTGATCATTAAATTTTGGCTTTCTATCACTAAAGATGAACAACTAAAACGTTTTGAAGGTAGAAATGAAAACCCTTTAAAAAGGTGGAAATTTAGTCCTGTGGATAAACAAGGGCAAAATCTTTGGGATCGATATACTCATTTTAAAGAAGAAATGTTTTCTAAAACACACACCTCCTATAGTCCTTGGATGATGATAAAAACGAATGATAAAAAAGTGGCAAGATTAGAGGCAATTAGATATGTTTTATCAAAGTTTGATTATGAGGAAAAAACAACCAAAACAAAAGTTTTAAACCCAGATCCTAATGTTGTCATGCGTTATTATAGGTCCAATACACACGTAGATTAAATTGAATATGGAAATAACACCTAAAAATTTAAAAAAACTCAATTCTAAAAAAGGATTGTTAGCACTCGCATCCAAAGGTCCTTTAAACATAGAAAGAGCCATTAGATATGTTAATTATCAAAAAAAGTTAGATCAATTACAAGTAGAATTGATTCGATTGCAAACTTGGGCAATTGAGAAAGAAGAACGAATAATTATTGTTTTTGAAGGAAGAGATGCTGCCGGCAAAGGAGGCGCAATAAGGAGATTAACAGAACGTATCAATCCACGTCATATGCGTATTGTTGCCTTACCAAAACCAACCAAAGACCAACAATCTCAATGGTACTTTCAAAGATATATAGAGCAGCTTCCTAAGGCAGGAGAAATTGTTTTTTTTGATAGAAGCTGGTATAATAGAGCGGTAATAGAGCCCGTAAATGGTTTTTGTACGCAACAAGAATATCATGTTTTTATGAACCAGGTCAATGATTTTGAAAGAATGATCTTAGAATCTGGAATTCATTTAGTTAAAATATACATGTCGATCTCTAAAAAAGAACAATCTAAACGTTTTGTAGACATAAAAACAGATCCCCTAAAGCAATGGAAAATGACCAAATTAGATGAAAAGGCTCAAGACCTCTGGGATGATTATACAGAATACAAAGATGCGATGTTTGAAAAAACAAACACGGAAATTTCACCTTGGAAAATTATTAGAGCAAATAGAAAAACGGAGGCACGTATCAATGTGATCAATCATATTTTAGACCGTATTCCTTATGATAAAAATTTAGAGATTTAACCAATTGCTTTTTTTATTTCAGAGAAAATAAAATAGATTTCTGAAGCAATTTGTTGATTTGTTTCAAAATAGGTTTCATCTTGTAAGTCGGTTCCATCAGCAGCTTTTGGATCTACAAAAGGAAGGTGAAATCTCGCCGTTGCTTCTGGAATAAAGGGACAATTTGTGTCTGCATTATTACAGGTGGTGATTGCAATAAAAGGGTTTAAGTTTTCTTTATGATCATACCGCTTAGAAAAACCTAAAATAGATGTTGCACTTCCTTCAAAAGAAATAATATAGGTTGGGTTTTGATGCGAAAAATTACTTAATTCAAATATAAAACCTACTTTTTGTAACGTTTTTACAGTATTTTTAAAAAAAGCAGTTACTTCTGTTCCCCCAGAAAAACTATGGATATTTAAATTGAAATAATTAGCGGCAAAGAATCCCCATACTTGACCTAACTGACTTCTTCTAGAATTGTGCGTGCAGATGAAATTTAAATGAACAACGCCTTCTTTTTTGTAGCTTGCTACAATTCCGTCCGAAATTTGAAGCAATAATTTTTTTCTATCTTCATTTACTATAATTTTATTAGATGCATTTATAAAGAAATTTTCAGTAGAAATAGTAGAAGTCATAATCATCTTGTTATTTTTGTGGCAAATATACTATCTTAAAAAGATAAAACAAATTATTAAAAGGTTAAGAATGTGTTTAGAAATTGGAGATAAAGTAGCGGTTTTAGACGATGTTTTAAAAGGAAAAGTAATCCAAATTATGGAGGAAGAAATTTCTATTGAAACAACTGATGGTATGATTTTTAAATTCAATTCTGCAGAATTAGTTAGAATTGAAATGGAACAACATGAAATGTCAAAATTTAGTGATATTAATAATGCCATATTAAAAGATAAAATTGCGGAAAACCTTCCTAAGAAAAGTGTCTTTAGAAAAGATAAAAAAGAAGTGGTTTTAGAGGTGGATTTACATATTAACCAACTTGCAAAATCTACTAAAAATATGGATAATTATGATATGTTAAACCTTCAGTTGGATACAGCAAAAAATAAAATTGAGTTTGCTATTTCTAAAAGAATCTCAAAAATTGTTTTTATTCATGGTGTAGGAGAAGGTGTTTTAAAATCTGAACTTCAGAGACTGTTAAGGAAATATCCTATAAAATTTTATGATGCTTCTTATAAAAAATATGGATTAGGAGCTACCGAAGTTTATGTTTTTCAGAATCCTAATTAATTGTAAATTTGAATTATGAAAACGGTCTATTTAGATAACGCAGCAACGACACAAATTGATACAGAAGTTATTGATGTAATGCTTTCTTCTTTGAAGAATAATTATGGAAACCCCTCATCTGTGCATCAATTTGGAAGAAAAGCAAAATCTGCAGTTGAAACTGCTAGAAAAAATATTGCGAAACATTTTAATGTTTCTGCAACTGAAATTATTTTTACAGCAGGAGGTACAGAGGCCGATAATTTAATTTTGCACAATGCCGTTTATAATTTAGGTGTGAAAAGAATCATCACTTCTAAAATAGAGCATCACGCGGTTTTACATACTTGTATTCATTTAAAAAAAACAGAAAATATCCTTGTTGATTATGTTGATGTAGATGAATTTGGCAGTATTAATACTAGGCATCTAAATGAATTACTTGCTGGGACAACAACAAAAACATTGGTGAGTTTAATGCTTATAAACAATGAAATTGGGAATTTTTTAGATGTAGAAAAAGTTACGACTATATGTAAGAATAACAAGGCCCTATTTCATTCAGACACTGTGCAAGCCGTTGCTCATTACCCAATTGATCTAAAGAAGACCCCGATTGATTTTATGGTAGCAAGTGCACATAAGTTTCATGGACCAAAAGGAGTTGGTTTTGCCTATTTTAAAAAAGGATTTGGCATTTTACCTATGTTTCACGGAGGTGAGCAAGAAAAAGGAGCAAGGTCTAGTACCGAAAATGTTCACGCTATTTTAGGGATGGAAAAAGCATTAGAAATTGCTATTTCTAATTTAGACAAGGATAGAGAGTATATAGAAAATTTAAAAAAGTATTTTATTTTAGAGCTACATGAAATGTCAGTAGATATTGAATTTAATGGACTTTCATCAAACCTCGATGAAAGTAGTTATACCATTTTGAATGTGCGCTTTCCCTTCACAAATGCGCTACTTTTATTCAGTTTAGACTTGGTTGGAATTGCTGTTTCTGGAGGAAGTGCCTGTCAGAGCGGAGCCAATAAAGGTTCTCATGTTTTATCAGAAATATTAAATGATAAGGATGCAGATAAAACGTCGGTTCGTTTTTCTTTTTCAAAATATACAACTAAAAAAGAAATTGACTTTGTCATTAATTATCTTAAAAAGTCATAAAAGGAAGCGCAAAAAAAAAACTCATCATTTTCAAAATGATGAGGTTTTTTGTTTTGTTTATGGATGTTTAACTTTCTCTACGTTTTCTTCCAAAACCGCTAGACGATTTTCTCTCTCCTCCAGAGCTTCGCTCTGATCGATCAGGTCTGTCAGAAGATCTTCTTCTTCCAGAATCACTACTTCTTTTTGAAGAACCTTCGGAGCTTCTACGTCTTCCAAAACCTCCACCATCTTTTTTACCAAATGGTTTTTTTCCGCCTCTTCGTCCATCACCCGAACGTTCTTTCTTCGTAATCTCTATGTTTACAGAGCGTCCATCAAAGTCAGGTTGATTGCTAGAAAAAGCTTCTAAAGTTTTGTCTTCAAAGTTTTTATCAATTTCAAAGAAAGAAAAAGTATCTAAAATATCAATGGATCCAATTTCTACTTTATCACCAATATTCTGTTCGTTAATTAAGCCAATTAATTTCCCAGGGTTTAGGTTGTCTTTTCGACCTATATTGATAAAGAAACGTGTCATGTTTTCGTTCACTGTTCTTGCCCTAGAATTATCCTTTGATGATAAATCGTTTAAATCTTTGGAGTTTTCATAATACTTTAGCATTGTATTGAACTCTAAAGAAACAAATTTCTTGATTAATTCTTCTCTATCAAAAGAGGTTAGTTTTTCGTAAATGCTTGGTAAAAATTCTTCCATTTCAGATTCATTTACTTCCGTATTTTGAACCTTGTCAATTAAATTCATTAACTGATTTTGAACAATCTCTTTACCAGAAGGGACTTTACCTTCAATAAATTTCTTTTTAATGATTCTTTCTATCTGTCTTAATTTTCCTTTCTCTTTTCCGTTTACTAAAACAATAGAAATTCCTTTATTTCCAGCTCTACCAGTTCTACCACTTCGATGTGTATAGTTTTCTATTTGATCTGGTAATTTATGGTTTAATACATGTGTTAATTCAGTAACATCCAATCCACGAGCAGCAACATCAGTCGCTACTAATATTTTAATTGTTTTTTTTCTAAATTTTCCCATTACAGAGTCTCTTTGCCCTTGAGATAAATCTCCGTGCAATGAATCTGCACTATAACCATCTCTGATTAGGTTGTCTGCAATTTCTTGTGTTTCTCTACGTGTTCTACAAAATATGATTGCATAAATATCAGGGTTTAAATCTGCAATTCTTTTTAAAGCAGGGTAACGTGTTCTTTCTGTAACTGAATAAAATTCATGACTTACGTTTTCTGAACCTGCATTCTTTTCACCAGAAGTAATTTCAACTGGTTTTGTCATGTAGTTTCTTGCAATTGCTTCAACTTCTCTAGGAAACGTAGCAGAAAATAATAAGGTTTGTTTGGTTTCTGGAGTTGCTTCTAAAACTTTATCTAATTCGTCTTTAAAACCCATATTTAACATTTCATCAGCTTCGTCTAAAACTAGCCATTGAACGTTTCCTAATTTTAAAGCTCTTCTTTTAATTAAATCTACTGTTCTACCTGGAGTTCCCACAACAATTTGAGAACCTCTTTTTAAAGATCTAATTTGATCTTCCATACTAGAACCCCCGTAAACAGTCGTTACTTTAATATTTGGTAAGTATTTACAAAAGTCTTTAATGTTGTTTCCAATTTGAACTGCAAGCTCTCTTGTTGGTGATAAAATAATAGCTTGTACGTTACCGCTATTATCATCTAAAAGCTCTAATATTGGCAAACTAAAAGCAGCAGTTTTACCTGTACCTGTTTGTGCAAATGCTTTTAAATCATCTGTTGAAGAAATAATTTGTGGAATTGCTTTTTCTTGAATAACAGTTGGCTTTTCATATCCTAAATCTGTTAATGCTTTGTTGATAGGTTCTTTTAAACCTAATTCTAAAAATGTTGACATACTGTGTTTTTTTGTAGATTCACAGAACGCCCACCTGCAAACCCGATTATAAATTCGACCTGATTTTTAATGAGTTACACTCAAATAAAAAATCGGGCAAATTTACGAAAATATTATGAAACAGCGTGGAGAATTAGTGTTTACTTAAATCCTTTAGTTCTGCAGCTATTTTTTTAGAAGAAATAGCTGCAAAACTGTTTGTTATGATCCCTTTTCTATTTATAAGAATAGATCTTGGCATCTTGCTTGTTAAGAACCTGTTAGCGCTATTTTTAGGTGTAATGTAGAATTGTTTTTGGAGATCTAATTGAGGTATTATGGCTTCCTTGCTTCCGTCGATTCGAACTTGAAGAAATAGCACTTCTGGAAACTTTTTTGATAAATAATTTATTTTAGAGGCTATATATGCCTTAGAAACATATTTCGGATTCCAGAAGAATAACAATACATTCTTGTTTTTTATAAGTTTTTTGATAGCATGAACACCATCGTTTAAATCATTTAAAGTAAAATTTAGTATTCTTTGACCTTTATGTATCGCTTTGTTGTCTTGGAGAAGTTTTTCTACTTGCCCCTTATCTTTATTACTTGTACTTAACTCAAGGTAGGTGTTAAAAGCGTCATAACTTTCATTGCCCTTGGAGTTTCTGTAGAAATGACCGATGACAGTTTGTTTTAGAAAAGCATTTTTAGAGGCTTCTGATTTTATGCTCCTATCAATCGTTTTTAATAAGTCTACTGTGAAGCCAGATGAATAGCCATTTGTCATGGGTTTATGACCTAGGGAATAGGTTTTGTTGTATAAGAAATTCCTTACATATTGAGCATATGGAGGATAATACATCAAAGGATGATTGTTGATATGAACTGATTTTCTATGCGTGTAAAAAGAATCTTTGAAAATGTGAAAGTCTTTTTTATTACGGTGTTTTACATGCGCTATAGGATATCTCTCTATTCTAGAATAAATTGGGTAGGTAAGTGCTACATTTAAAATATGATTGAAATCATCCGTTTCATTTGGATGATTTGTAACATACTCTTGATATGTTTTTTTTCTTAAAGTGATCAAGTTGTCTGCTTTTACATAAAACTCGTTCGGCTCTAATTGATTTAATTTATAAAATAGTTTATTGTCTTTTTCATCTTTTAAAAAACAATCAATTAAAATATTATTTCTTTTTGAACCGATTCCTGTAAAAACGATGGACTCATCAAAATCCCAAGTATTTAATCGCAACATTAAACTATCTTGAGGTACCATGTAGATATATTGATTTTCGTTCCCATGTAAGAAATAATACAAACCCTCATTAATATTCTTTAGTTTTCCTAAAAACCGATTGTTTTTTCCAAGAAACATCGTGTCCATTACTTTATTCATAGAATAGAGTACAACATACCTAGATTTTGGGTTTATAATTTTACCTCCAAAGTAAGTGACTACATTTTTAGGATTGGAGTTGCAGCTTACAAAGGTTGTAAAAACAAACAATAAAATGAAATGAAGTAGTTGTTTATTCATTTGCTTTATGGGGTTTATAACCACCACAAATTTAGCTATTAGACTCAGGGTTTGTTGTTAATTAGGTGTTAAAAGAATTCATAAAATAAACCTTAAAAATGAAAATATTTTTTATTAAAAACCATTGAAAATGAGTGGTGAAAAGATAAATCAAATTTGTACTTTTGCAGAAATTTTAAAAAATATAGTATGTTATCAGTTTCTAATTTATCTGTACAATTCGGAAAACGCATTTTGTTTGATGATGTAAATACCA
>CATITK010000031.1 GCA_949545755.1 Polaribacter sejongensis
CAACGTAATGAAATAAAAACATATGATCAATCGCCAGAGAACTTACTTGGTATCGTTGGTGAAAAAGTGATTTATAAATGGAAATTTAAATTATCAAGCGGGTTTCAGTCCTCTCCAAATTTTACGCATTTACACCAGTTAAAATCCGTAGGAGGTTCTTTAGCAAGTATGCCAATGTATACGCTAACAGCACGTAAAGGAAGTCCAGACCGCTTAGAATTGCGCTATGCAGAAACGGAAACACAAATCACATTGGCACAAACAGATTTATTACCTCTGGTTGACACCTGGATGGAAGTTACTGAAAGAATAGAATACGGAATTTCCGGAACTTATGATATAGAAATAAAAAAGATAAGCGATAATTCTGTTCTATTTACATATACAAATAATGACATTGTCAATTGGAGACAAAATGCAGAATTTGTAAGGCCAAAATGGGGAATTTATAGAAGTCTAAATAATTCACAAGACCTTAGAGACGAAAATATATTGTTTGCAAATTTTAGTATTCAAGAAGTTGAAACGCTGTCACTAGCACCTTCAGAATCAAAAACAGGATTTTCTATTTTTCCAAATCCGGCTAAAAATAGTATACACTTTAGCGGCCTGCACCAAGAAGCTGATAAGATAGAGGTGTATACAATAGATGGAAGAAAAGTTATAGAAAAAGCAATCAAAAATGCCACTAAAGAGGTTCTTGATGTGTCTATATTAAGCAATGGGTCCTATATAATTAAAGTTTCTGGAAGCCAGTTAAACCAATCGAGACTAATTACAATATCTAATTAATGAAAAAAATAATTTTCATAATGGGTGTTTCAGGAAGTGGAAAGAGCACTGTTGGAAAATTACTAGCTCCTTATTTAGCAAAAAACGAAAACAGTAGTATTGTTAATTTAGCTTCACTAGCTGGGCGTAAAGGAGGTCATCCAGGGTCACTTGCGTATGCGACGAGTAAAGGAGTGATTTTAACATTTACAAGGGCACTTTCTGTTGAATTAGGGCATCAGGGTACTCGGGTTAACGCTGTAGCTCCCGGACTTATCCTTGGCACTTCATTTCACAATACGCATACAACAAAAGAATCAGCAGATGCAACAATGGCAGAAATTCCATTACAACGAACTGGTAATGCAGCCAACGTAGCACGTGCTGTTTTATATTTGGCATCTGAATACGATGGTTTTATTACTGGCGCTACGCTAGATATTAATGGAGGTGTATATAATATGTAACTTTTAATTAGTTTTTATCATTATGAGTATTGATTTATTTAATGTTATAGGAAAAATAGCCCTGGTTACTGGAAGTACTCATGGATTAGGAATGGCTATGGCTAGAGGTTTAGGTTTAGCTGGAGCAACAATTATTGTTAATGGAAATTCTTCTCAAGAAAAAATTGATCTTGCGGTTTCTAAATATCAAAAGGAAGGCATTAATGCTAAAGGTTACAAATTTAATGTAGCTAATGAACAAGAGGTAATTACTGCAATAAAAAAGATTGAAGCTGAGGTAGGAAACATTGAGATCTTAATAAATAATGCAGCAATTATAAAGCGTACTCCATTGTTAAATATGACTGTTTCAGACTTTAAAGATGTGATTGATATTGATTTAGTAAGTCCATTTATTGTCTCAAAGCATGCTGTAAGAAGCATGATTTCAAAAAAACAAGGTAAAATTATTAATATCTGCTCAATGATGAGTGAGCTAGGGCGTAATGGAGTTGGTGCCTATGCTGCTGCAAAAGGGGGTTTAAAAATGTTGACTAAAAACATGGCAACAGAATGGGCTAAATATAATATTCAGGTCAATGGTATTGGCCCTGGTTATTTTGCGACTAGTCAAACAGAATCTATGTGTACTGAAGGACATCCTTTTAATGATTTTATAATAAACAGAACACCTGCTGCAAAATGGGGAGACCCTAACTATTTAGCTGGTACTGCACTATTTTTATCATCAAAAGCAAGCGATTTTATTAATGGGCAAATTATCTATGTTGATGGTGGAATATTAGCCACTATTGGTAAGCCAATAAATGAAAACTAATAATAAACTATGAAACAATACTTTCTTTTATTTTGCATTACAATATTTTCTTGTGGTAAAAATGAAAATAAAAAAGGAGTACTTGTAAATAATATGAACGAACTAAATAGTGCTATAAAAGGCGCTGTTCCTGGAACCGAAATTGTTTTAGCTAATGGAAACTGGACAAATGCTGAAATTAAATTTTATGGTGAAGGAACAAAAGATAAACCAATAACATTAAAAGCTGAAACTGCTAGTAAAGTTTTTATAGAAGGACAATCTTTTTTGCATTTAGGAGGAGAACATCTAAAAGTTAATGGTTTGTATTTTCGTAATGGTTACACACCAAAAAACAGTATTATTCGATATAAAATTGGAGCAGATAGTACTGCTTTTAATAGTACCATTTCCAATTGTATAATTGAAGATTTTACAAAACCAAATAGATTAACTAACGATCATTGGATTGAATTTTATGGACAACATAACACACTAAGTTATTGCTATGTTTCTGGTAAATCTAATGATGGCGAAACCTTAAGAGTGTTTCATACTGGAAACGAAAACACCAGTAACTACCACCAAATCGTAAACAACTATTTTGGTCCTAGACCAAGAAAAGGAGGTCCAAGAGCAGAAACTATTCGTGTTGGAGACAGTAAAACATCCATGTCGTCAGGTTTTGTAAATGTTTCCAATAACTACTTTGAAGCTTGTAATGGTGAAGTTGAAATTATTTCAGATAAAACAAATTTTAACACCTACAGCAATAATATTTTTTATAAATGTGAAGGCTCATTAGTGTTAAGACACGGAAGCTTTACCAAAGTAGATAGTAATATTTTTATTGGAGGAGACGATTCTAATTTTTATGGAGGAATACGGCTAGTTAGTAAAGGACATTGGATTACAAATAATTATTTTTATAAAATAAAAGGAGAGCAATTTAGAAGCCCATTAGCTGTTATGAATGGGATTCCTATGTCACCAATTAATAGATACAAACAAGTAACAGACGTTGTTGTTGCATTCAATACTTGGGTAGATTGTAAATCGCCTTGGCAAATTGGTGTTGGTCAAAATATAGCAAGTGCAGATGTGTTGCCTAAATATGAAATAAGATCTGCACCTCCAATTAGATCCATTATTGCTAACAATCTGATTTACAATACTAAACCTGACGATGTGGTTTTTGTAAATCACGATTCTAAAGATGGAATATTATTTAGTAATAACCTATTAGATAATGCTGGAACTGACAATACAGATTTTACCGTTTTACTATTTTCAAAAATTAAAATGATGCAAATAAACGATTGGTTATATGCGCCAGAGAATAATCAAAACAAGATTTTAGATTCGGTTTATTCTGGTTTTGATTTTGAAAAAATAGATCATGATTTATTTGGAGCTTCAAGAATTTCAAATAGTTCAATAGGTGCAATAAATGATGTGTTTATTGCAAAAAATTTCGTCATTGATAAGAAAAAGTATGGACCAAAATGGTTTACTAGAACAAAAGAAGATGTTAAACCAACAATATTATCAGTAACCTCAGCTCAAGGAGAACTTCATAAAAAAATCGATCAAGCTAAGGATGGTGATATTATAGAACTAAAAGATAGTTTGTATACCATTTGTAATTCACTTAAAATTGATAAAAAAATAACTATTCGTTCTAAACTTAAAAACCAGAAAGCGCAACTAGTTTTTGTAGGAGCATCAGATAGACCCGCTTTTGAAATGAATCCTAAAGCAACTTTAATTTTAGAAAACATAAAGTTAAAAGGTAAAAATAATCAAATCGCTTTTGCACCTTTAAAACAAAATATGGCTTCTGCATATAATCTGTTTGTAAATAATTCCATTGTAGAAGATTTCGCTTTTGTTTTAAAAGTTTACAAAGCATCCTTTGCAGACACTATTCACTTTTCAAATACGACTATTCAAAATTGTGAAAATGGTTTTGTACTAGCTGCAGAAGAAAAAGGAGATTACAATGCAGAAATGCTCATTTTTGATAATTGCAAGTTTAATGCTATTCGAAAAAATATTATTCACTTTTATAGAGGTGGTTATGATGAGTCAACCATAGGTGGATCACTATCAGTTGTAAACAGTAGTTTTATTAATTGTGGACAGAAAGAAAAAAGCGGAATACTTATTAAAACCCGAGGAATTATTAATGTAGATTTAAATAGGAATAATTTTGAAAACAACCCAATTAAACATATCGCTATACTTTGGGGAGAAAAAAACAATAAACACATTGATAATACGCTTAAAAACTCTGGACAAATTACTGTTGAACAACAACAAAAACAAGAAATATTGTATTAATAAAAATACTATTTACCGTTAGTTAATTTAAATCATTAAAAGCTAATTATTTGACAATCACACACTCTTTTTATTAGAAAGTTGCTAGATTTTTTTGTTAAATGATTTAATAGCTGTATTTTGGTGAACCAATTTGGTTTACCAATTTTATTTACATTTAAACTATACTAAAATGAAAGTTAATCAAACGAGATGTACTTTATTTAAAAGGCTGTTCTTTAATGTTTGCATTTTTGCATTCGCTTTTTTCTTTAATTATAATGTGTTTTCACAAACTACTCATACTATTACTAATCCAAATCAACTTGCAAGCTTAACTCTTGGGGCTGGAGACACTGTTATTTTAGCAGATGGTATATATACCTCAGATGAAAGAATTAAATTTTCACCAACAACAGGCACAGCAGCTTTACCTATTACTCTTAAATCGGCAACTCCTGGAGGGGTTAAGTTTACTGGTGGTTTAAAAATGAGTATTGGTGGAGATTACGTTATTGTTGATGGTTTTCACTGGCAAGGTGGTTATGGAGCTAGCAATTTTATTGAATTCAGAGATGGCTCTAAGTATGCTAATTATAGTAAAATTCAAAATTGTGCAATAGATGGTTTAACAGTTGATCCAGATGATTTAGAGGCTGGGACAAGTGTAAAACATAGATGGATTGTGTTGTACGGAACTCATAATACTGTAACTAACTGTTCTTTTATGAATAAATCAAACGCAGGAGTTATGGTTTTAGTTGAACTTCAATACAATGCTGAAGATGATCCGTGTGCCTCAGTGAATCATACTATTAGTAATAATTATTTCTATAAATATGCAAAAACGGATACGTCGTTAACGAATGCTGGAGATAGTGAAACGATACGTTTAGGAGCAAGTGGTGAACAAAATGTAAATAGTAATACTACTGTTAAAAACAACTATTTTGTTGAAGCTGATGGTGAAAATGAAATCATTTCTAATAAGAGTAAAGGCAATATATTCATTAACAACACATTTAGAAGATGTAGAGGTTCTTTGGTACTTCGTCATGGTTCTAATGCTTTAGTTGATGGGAATTATTTTTTAGGCGAAGATGTTGAAGGAACAGGAGGAATTAGAATTACTGATAGTAATCATACAATTACTAATAATTATATTCAAGATTG
>CATITK010000032.1 GCA_949545755.1 Polaribacter sejongensis
GCAGAAACAACTCCTCTTTCCTGGTTTCCACCGACTGCAATTGCTTTTCCTCTTAATTCTGGATTGTCTAACTCTGCCACAGATGCATAAAAAGCATCCATATCTACATGAATTATTTTTCTAAAAGGGGCTTGCAATTCCATCTATCAAAAATACGAAACGAGACACAGATGTCACGATTTTCTCAAATTCAATTTCTAATACTGTTTTTATAAAAAAATAGAAATCTATATTGAATTTTGTATGTTTTCGATAAAATTAGTTAGAAAGAACTCACTTCAAAAAATCAACACAAATTGCTGTTACCTTTTCTAATTCTTCAGACATTTTTTTATGCTCCCAAGGATGAGAAACGTTAAAAACATGATTGGCATTTTCTATAAGTTTTAAACTACTTTTTAAATTCCAAGAATGTATTTTTTCTCCTTCTTTAAAAGAAACAGAAGTATCCGTATCTCCATGAATTATTAATTGAGGAATTCTTATGTTTTCTACTGCCTTTTTAATATTTAAACGCGCTTCGTTTTCTTTAAAATCTAAGTAAAATTGATAAAAGTGAGGCATGTTTTGCTTTGTTCTTCCGTTTAAAACATATTTAACACCTGTTTTTTTCCAATTTTCTAAATCTCCTGTTATTGAACTTCTTGAACCAAAATCGCAAACTGCCGCTAATGTAATTACCTTTTTTATTCTTGAATCTTCCCTTGCTTTGAGCAATACAACTCCTCCACCTCTACTATGGCCAATCAAAGAAATATTATTTCTATCAACTTCCTTTTTAAAATCACCATTCGTAGAAACCCAATCAATAACACATCCTAAATCATCTAATTCTTTTGAGTAATTGTTATTTCCAAATGCTTCTAAATCTGGAAAATCAATAGGCTGTTCAACAGTTCCTCCGTTATGAGAAAAATTGAATTTGATAAAGAAAAAACCCGCTTCAGCAAATGTTTTTGCCATAACATTCCAAGCTCCCCAGTCTTTAAATCCTTTGTATCCGTGACAAAATATTATAACTGGTTTTAATTGTTGAGTCTCTTTATAAAAAGTATCAACCAAAATTGGTTTGTTGTGCTTACCTTCTAAACTGCTATTTTTAGAAATGATCATTTGTTCCTGTTTTTTCGGTTTTGCCTCCTAAAAATTAATATTTAACAAAGTTAAAAGTAGTGCTTTTTTTATTTTCACTTATTTTTATAAAATACATGCCTTGTTTTAGTAGACTTACATCTAATTGATTGGTGTTTGTGTAATTGAAAATTTCTTGTCCAGTAACAGTATAAATATGAACCTTAAACGGACTTACTGTTCCAATAATATATAATGTGTTTTGAACTGGGTTTGGATATACCTTTAAATTATTTATAAGAACTTCATCATCGGAAAGGGAAGCATCATTTATAGTGTTTGGGCTTCCGTTCGTGTTCGAACAGTCCCAGCTTTCTGGTAACGAATTGTCTAAATCTGACGCAATTAATTCTAAGGTTTTTCCTGTTGCATTTGCGCAATCTGTCCATGTTGAATTGTAAGTTACTTCATCTTGAAGTATATGATCAGCATTAAATAACCTAACAGCATCTGAGCCTCCAAATCCAAAACCAATATCGCCTAAATAGTTTGTTAGATCAGGGTAAACTGAAGAAAAATCTGCTGCATCTTTAACCAATACTAAATATCCATCTGCTTCAATTGTAGTTTCTGTTGGAATTGTATAAAAATTTGCATCATTATTATCTTTTAGTTGCCAATTTATTAAATCAATAGAAAATGTATTTGGATTATATAATTCAACCCAATCATCAGCTTTAAAATTATCACTTGACTTATAATTAATTTCATTGATTACCAATGGAAATTCTGTTGTAGAAGGTGAAAAATTTGGGGTTACTTCTAAAGAACCAACCAAACTAATATGTATCGTTTCATTTGTAGAAGAAATAGCTCCACTCCAATGTGAAAACTCAAAACCAGCTTCTGGTATGGCTGTTAACTGAATTGAAACTGTTTCAAAATAATCGCCAGTCCAAGAAGGTTCTTGAATTTTTAAATTCTCATTAACTTCTACTAATCCTTCAGAAATTGAAGTGTTGGTAATTGTTATTGGGTAATAATCTGGCAAATTAAATTTAGATTTGATATGTTCTTTTACAATGGCAGGTCTATTATCTGCAAAAACTTTCATTACATTCATAAAATTGTCCGCTTCAGACGGATCTGTTCCCCAACGCTGATAAGATGCGTTTATTTCTGGAGTAATTATCTGATGAATTTCATCGATATGTGCTTTTACGCTATTAGTAAGAAAACGTGTATTCAACTCATCTGCGTATCTATTAATAAACCTATTTCTAAAACCAATATTTGTAATTAGCTTTCTAAAAAGCAAGGTAGACCAAGAAGGGTTTGGCCAACCAGATCCATTTGGTTCTAAAGCAAAACTCAATGTATCTTCTGTATAATTATTTGTATTCCAAAATGGACCAAAACCAAAATCTGTATCATACATAATCCAACGCCATTTACCTTCTGGATGTTTCCAAAATTTAATATTATTACCTGGCCAATCTGTATTACTAAAAAAGATATTTGCAGCTTGATAAAGCGCATATTCTTTTAAATCTACGCGTTCATTTACATATTCAAAATTTGAATCTAGAGACAAATCTGTTGTATTTATGTAATTAATTAATTGAATGTATTCTGCATTACTACCTTCAATTTCTTCTGCGTTATTGGTTAGTAAAGTAATAGTTTCAGCATCTATATTATGCTTTGAAGCCAACATGTGTTCATTTATCTTTTCACGCATATTATACATTCCCCAATACTCCCCGTTTATATAGGTTGCTACCGAATTATGTTCTTGAAAATCTAAGCCAGAGCCTCTCATTAAACTGGTTAGCGTAATATCTTTCATAGAAGATTTCATCCAATCTTGTCCTGAGTTTCTTAAGATTAAGGCTTGAAAATTATCATAATTCAATTCATCAAAAAATGGATGATCAAATTTAGAATCTCCATATTGTCCTCTTGCAAATAAAGACAAAGATCGTTGTTCATTCTGGCCTCTACTCCAACCTCCAAAAATCTTTATGCCTCCATCAAATTCAGCAAACGTATTATCTTCATCTTCATAAAAAGCGATGTGAATTGGTCGTTCCCAATCTTCCCAAAAATTAGCTCCAAAATAAGGTGTATTTTTTTCGTAAGTTCCAGGTTGTCCAAAAACATAGATTCCAGTATCTTCATCAAAAAGATTATCTGGGTCTGTCGTTAGAAAAACTACATCTATTTCATGATTCGCGTTTAAAATATAAGATTTTGTAAATATTGGAGACGGTAAGTAATTTGCAGAAAATATGCAAGCTCTTACACTAATATTCTCATTTATTTGAATTGGATTTGTATACATCGAAGAAGATTCTGTTGGAACAGAACCGCCAGTAGTATATCGTATAACTTCTCCAGTTCCATTACCAGATAACGTTAAATTTATTGAATTATCAATAAGACCACCATCGTGTGAAAAAACAACTTCATTTTGAATAGCACCTAAAAATTCATTATTAGAATTCTGATAACCTGGAGTTGTGTCTGAATAACTTACAATTGTTCCAGAATCAATAGATACTCCAATAGATGTGTTTGGAGGAAGATTCTCCGTAATAATTTGATCAACAATAGTTCCTGTGGCATTTGTTAAACTTACAGTCTCTGAGTTTGATGAGATTTTAAAATTTGTATGAAGATTATTTGTCGTCAATCCTAAAATAGCAGGGGGTGCAATCCCAGAACTTGTTGGGGTTGAAAAAACTGCGGATAAGAAAGGTATTAATGTAAAATCTGAAGAATTTGAGCTTATATTATGCGCTTGAATTGTTAAAATATTTTCGCCCGTATTTAAAATTGAATTGAAATTGTTTATCATAAATCTTTCTGGAGCGCCTCCTGCATACATTTGAGCTTCATGATCTTGAATCGTTCCAGAATTATAATTTGGTGGAACTCCATTAATATTTGCACGTGCAATTTCAGAACCGTTTATATAGGCAACAAAACCATCATCATAATCCATGTCTAAAATTAATGAAGCAATTGTATTAACATCTGTAACGGTAAAGGTTTTTCTAAGATATATAGATTGTGTTCCGTTAGGAATTATTGTAGCGTCATCTCCATCATTATAACCAAATCCTGATGAACCTTCTAACCAACTAACATCATTAAAACCTAAAGATTTCCAATTAGAACTTGGTTCTGAAGTTGGAATTAAATATTTAAACGTGTCTCCTTGATTTACAAGTGTTCTAGAATAACTTATGGAAGAGCGATCTTTTGATGAAGCCCATAAAAGCAAGTATTGGTTTGGAGATAATGTGATATCTGGGAATGTCCATTTATTAAGATTATCGACATCATCAGATATAGACCAACCGTTAATTGAAACATCTGCTGTTCCATCGTTATGGAGTTCTATCCAATCTGGTGTATCTCCATCTTCATCCAAATAAATAGAATTCGAAGAAACTATTTCATTTATTCTTACAGTTTGTGCTGTTATATTAAAAATACTAAGTATTAATAATAGAAATAAACATTTCATTTTTTTTGGGGTTTAATTGGATATTTGTTTACAAATATAAAGGGTTTTAAAAAACTTAATTAAAAAATAATTTTAACAACATAAACAGCGCAACTAAACCTGTTAGAAAACTTAAAAACAAATTAATATCTTTAATTAGTTTTCCTGCTTTTTTCTGGATTTGTTTTGCATATTTTCCATACAAAAAAAGAATATAAAAAGTTCCAAGCGAAGTTCCTAAAACAAAAAATAGTACGGAAAACGCATCAAAATTAAACAGGTTAAAAAGATCTAACGTTACAACTGTTCCACAGAAAAAAGGAATCGCAAACATATTTAAAAAAGAGAGCGTAACTCCTATTAAAAAGGGGTTTTCTCTTTTTGTTTTGGGCTCTTTAGCTTTTCCTTTTGTCGATGAACTATAAAAATAGTAGGACAGTAAAATAAAAATAAAAACCCCTACTTTCTCTAAAGCTTCTATAACGGTAAGGTTTTCAGCTAGGTGTTTTGTTAAAAGAACCGCAAGATATACTTGGGCAATTACAACAAGAGAAACTCCTAATGCATATTTTTTTACCTCTTTTTCTTCTTTTTCTATACTGGTTTTTAAAGCAGTCATGTTTAACATACTAGGTGTTAAAGAGCCCAAGAAAGAAAAAACGAAGCCTAATAAAAAGTGGATTACTAAAGCCATTAATTGAATTGAATTTTTTACAGTTGGTTTGTAAAAGTAACCATTCCTAAACGGATGTATAAAAAAAGCGCATCAATTGTTGATGCGCTTCTTAATTCTAAATATAATGTTATTTAAACGACTCCTTGTGCTAACATTGCGCTAGCTACTTTTACAAAACCTGCAATATTTGCTCCTTTTATATAATCGATAGATCCATCTTCATTTTCTCCGTATTGTACGCAAGAGTCATGAATATTTTTCATAATAACTTTTAATTTTTCATCAACTTCTTTACGAGACCAACTTAAACGCAATGAATTCTGGCTCATTTCTAAACCTGAAGTTGCAACTCCACCTGCATTGGAGGCTTTTCCTGGAGCAAACAAAATTTTAGCAATATAAAACTCATGGATCGCTTCGGGTGTTGACGGCATGTTTGCGCCTTCAGAAACACACATACAACCATTTTTAACCAATTCTTTTGCTTCAATACCATGAAGCTCATTTTGAGTTGCACATGGCAAAGCAATATCACACACAACAGACCAAGGCCTCTTTCCTGCAACAAATTTAGCCGTTGTATATTTCTCTATATATTCACTAATTCTTCCACGTTTTTCATTTTTAAGAAACATTATATGCTTCAATTTTTCGGTATTGATGCCTTCTTCATCTAAAATATAACCTCCAGAATCTGATAACGTTAAAACAGTTGCTCCTAACTCTATTGCCTTCTCTGCTGCATATTGTGCCACGTTTCCAGCACCAGAAATAACCACTTTTTTTCCACTAAAAGAGGCGCCTTTCCTTTTTAGCATGTTCTGTGCAAAATACACGGTACCATAACCTGTAGCTTCTGGTCTAATTAAAGAACCTCCCCAAGTAGCCCCTTTTCCGGTAAGAACTCCTGTAAATTCATTGTTCAACTTCTTGTACATTCCAAACATAAAACCAATTTCACGTCCTCCAACACCAATATCTCCTGCAGGAACATCTGTGTTTGGACCAATATGCCGGAACAATTCACTCATAAAAGCATGGCAAAAACGCATAATTTCATTGTCTGATTTTCCTTTAGGATCAAAATCTGCCCCCCCTTTTCCTCCTCCCATAGGCAAGGTTGTTAGGGAGTTTTTAAACACTTGTTCAAAGGCTAAAAACTTTAAAATACTTGCATTTACCGTTGGATGAAAACGCAACCCTCCTTTATAAGGTCCAATCGCAGAATTCATTTGAATTCTATATCCTCTATTTACTTGAATTTCTCCACGATCATCAACCCAAGAAACTCTAAACGAAATTAACCTTTCTGGCTCAACCATTCTTAAGAGAATGTTTTTACCGTGATACATCTTATTATTAATAATATAAGGAATTACCGTTTCCGCAACTTCTTTTACAGCTTGTAAAAACTCTGGCTCATGGTTATTTCTCTTTTTAACCAACTCCATGAATTCGTTAATTTTAGATTTGCTTTTTTTGTCCATGTTTTTTTATGATTTTAATAAATTTTTAATTGTGTAAAGGTACATAATTTTCAATGTCACAAATTTGAAATTATAAAAAGAACGCTACGCTAAAGCTATATTTCAATCGATTTCGCTTTGAGTTCTTCCTTATTAATAAAAAGCAAGTTGAAACTACCTAAAAAACACTAAATTTGTAGTCGAATTTTTTTCTATAAATTACAATGTTAGACAAAGTAAAAGAACTGATTGGTGAAGTGAACGCATTTAATGCAAGCACCAAAGAGGAAGTTGAAACTTTTAGGATAAAATATTTAGGAAGTAAAGGTTTGCTAAAAGACTTATTTGCTGAATTTAAAAATGTTACTCCAGAATTACGTAAAGATTTTGGGCAAGCATTAAACAATTTAAAAAAATCCGCTGAAGAAAAAGTTGCTGAATTAGGTGATTCTTTAGAAAGTTCTACAAGTAAGCAGTCTTTTTATGGAGATTTAACCCGCCCCTCTGAACCAATTAATTTAGGGTCTCGTCATCCAATTTCATTGGTTAAAAATCAAATTATTGAGGTTTTTAATAGAATTGGTTTTACCGTTTCTGAAGGACCAGAAATTGAAGATGATTGGCACAATTTTACAGCATTAAATTTACCTGCACATCATCCTGCAAGAGACATGCAAGACACCTTCTTTATTGAACAAGATCCAGATATATTATTGCGTACCCACACGTCTTCTGTCCAAGTTCGTTATATGGAAGAAAATAAGCCTCCAATTAGAACAATTTCTCCTGGAAGAGTTTTTAGAAATGAAGATATTTCTGCGAGAGCACATTGTATTTTTCATCAAGTAGAAGGTTTGTATGTAGACACTGATGTTTCTTTTGCTGATTTAAAACAAACCCTCTTATATTTTACAAAAGAAATGTTTGGGAAGTCAAAGATACGTTTGCGCCCTTCTTATTTTCCTTTTACAGAGCCAAGTGCTGAAGTTGATATTTATTGGGGATTAGAAACGGAAACGGACTATAGAATTACCAAAGGAACCGGTTGGTTAGAGATTATGGGTTGTGGAATGGTAGATCCTAATGTGCTGAAAAACGCAAACATCGATCCAACAAAATATTCTGGTTACGCTTTTGGGATGGGAATAGAACGTATTGCCATGTTGTTGTATCAAATTCCTGATATTAGAATGTTTTATGAAAATGACAAACGTTTCTTAGAGCAGTTTAAATCAATGATATAATTCGTTAAAAAGTTGCCCGTTTTTGGAGTTATACTATTGAAATAGATATTTCATAAACTCTCACTTTTAAACTTCACAAACTCTTTTTAAATGAAAAAGGACATACAAATACCCAAAGTGACAAACGTGGAAATGGCTGTTGTTTATGAACACAATACGATTTATAAAACAGAAGATTGGAATATATACATCATCAATAACAAAGAAGTTGATCTAGAAATGGTCGTCATTGTTTCTCAAGGCTTTTCTGAAACAAAAACCACGTCTTTATTGCGTAAAAAAGTAGAAAAACTCCCTGCAAATTCTTTTGCTAAAATTGAATTTATTCAACCAGAATTGTTCAAATTAAACAATCGTTTTCAAGTAACTTTTTTTGAAGGTAACACCTTGTACGAAAAGACGTTTCTCTTCAAAGAAAACACCATTAAAGAAAGTGCTTTACTTAAAATTCCTACGTTAAAAAAACAAGGAATTTTAGCGAAGTAATCTTACTTTCAAAAAAGCGATGCATCACCAATAAAATGATAAATTGCTAACTTAGACAACGTTATTTCTTACCTTTTCTTTTTCGTAACCTATCACTTCACGTGATTTTAAATGGAAAAAAGTAGTTATCCCCAAAACCCAAGAACCAAATATAAAATAGTAGTAATTACTCCGCCAATTAACGCATAAGGTAATTGAGTTTTTACATGATCTATGTGATCACTTGCAGATGCCATAGAAGATATAATTGAAGTATCTGAAATTGGTGAACAGTGGTCTCCAAAAACCCCTCCTCCTAAAGTAGCAGCAACAATAATAGTTGCATCTGCTCCATGAAGCGTTGCCATGGGTAATGATATCGCCAACATAATAGCAAAGGTTCCCCAAGAGGTTCCTGTAGAAAACGCAATAAAAGAACTAATGATAAAAACGACCGCTGGTAATAATTCTGGAGACAACCAACTTTTAGTTGCCTCAGCAACATACATTCCTGTTTCCAATTCTTTACAGGCATCTCCAATTGCAAATGCCAATAACATCAACAAAGCCAAGGGCATTAACTCACTAATTCCTTTTAGAGTTAAGTTTACAGCTTCTTTTGGTTTTACTATTCCTTGTATAAAATACATCGTGATAGCGATCAACAGCGCAAAAATTACCGCATACAAAACGGAAGAAGACCCTGAACCTTTTCCAATGGCTTCTGAAACATGATTTAAAAACGAAGTTGGGTTTTCTACAGAACTCCAACCCGTATAAATTAGGTTGATGGGCATCATACAAACCATCACCAAAAGTGGCACAACCATATTATATGCTTTTGCTTCTATTGCTTCTTTTGATGGAAAGGACGTAATCACATCGGAAATCATTGGCTTTGAATTCCTGTGCATTAATTGGCCGGTTTCTTTGGTTCTTTTTTCCGCTTTTTTCATTGGTCCAAAATCTTTTTTAGTAAAAATAACAATGAAGACAATGGCAATTGCTAATAGCGGATAAAAATTATATTTGATAGAAGCCATCAATACAGAAAAAGGTTTGTCTATTCCTTGGGTTAACAACAAACCCATAATGAAAGCGCCCCAAGCATTAAAAGGAATTAAAATGGAGGAAGGAGCTGAACTAGAATCGGCAATATACGCTAGCTTTTCTCTTGGAATTTTTAGCTTATCAAATATGGGCCTGTATAAAGTTCCAACAGTTAAAGAGCTAATACTTGTTTCCACA
Source organism: Polaribacter sejongensis (assembly GCA_949545755.1). Classification (GTDB taxonomy): domain Bacteria; phylum Bacteroidota; class Bacteroidia; order Flavobacteriales; family Flavobacteriaceae; genus Polaribacter; species Polaribacter sejongensis_A. The sequence continues at coordinate 9,685 of CATITK010000032.1, forward strand.
AACAATAATAGGCCTGTAAAAGTTGCTAAAACTTGAACCATTACCCGACTATAACCCGTTCTTTTATCTTCTAGTTTTACTAACTTTTTATTTATTATATCAATAAAACCTTCTACTCCTTTAGAATATTGAATAAAAATAAGCAGCGCACCCACCAGCGCGCTAAACATAATGGTCCGAGTATTTCCTGCAGATTGGAATACATTTACCAATCCTTCAATCATCGCGAGTGTTCCTTCTAACGGATTCCAGCTTTTAATAATCAGCCAAGAAAACCAGATTCCAAACAACAAGGCAATGTATACTTGCTTCGTTCTTAAAGCTAAAATAATCGCAACAATTGGCGGTATTACTGAAAGAAACCCATATTCCATAAGAAGAAATTTTATTTTCGTTAAAGATAACGAATTATAGCATTATTTAATGACTCTTATTTTGCAAGTTAAGAATAAAAACAGCTTAAAAAAGGGCGAAACAATCCACAAAAAATTTCTTTACACCTTTAGGAATTTAGAGTAATTCGAAAAATATTCTTTGTATCAATTGCACCCAATTCTAGACGAATCAATATACCTCCAAAAGGAATCGGTTCATTAAAGATCGTTGATGAAAATCCTTTTTTATATTAAACTGGAAACATAAATATTTTACCATAACCAACAGTATAAAGCCAAACTCCGTAAATGGAATGCTCAATAATTACAAGCCAAACAGATTTTGTTTTTAAATAGGTTTTTATAAATAAAATTCCACCTAAAAAAGTGAACCCAAGAACAACCCAGCTTCGAAACCAAATATGTGCAAGTGAAAATAATGCAGCATTTAATAAAATAAAGAAAAACTCATTATTAATTAGTTTTTGGTAGCGTTTCGTAAAAAAAGTACGATAAATGAATTCTTGAGGAATGACGGAAACCAACACGTAAACTGCGTTAAACTTTAACCACAAAAAAGGCTTGTTTAGCATGACATTAAACAATGCTTCTCTTTCTTGAAAAAATAATATTAGTGTCGTACCTATGGCAATAATAATAAAACGAATACCTATCTGTACTAATATTTTACCCCTGTTGCTTCCTGCTTTTTTCTGACTAGAAGAACTTTTTTTTCTTATTGATACCGCAAAAATATAGGCAATGGCTAGAAATAAATATGTTATTTTTATAGGAATTGAAATTGGAAGAAGTAACAATAAGGGGGTCACAACAAACAGCAAGAAAAGTTCTATAATTTTCTTGCTCTTTTTTAGTCTTTGTAAATTTGAATGTAAATTCATTGAAGCATCAGGTTTACATCTCTTTTTCGTTCGCTTCAATTTCTTTCGTTAAATCCAACTCTCTTAATGTTGGATTTAAAGCGCCTGTTGCAACAACCGTAATTAGGGTCATCGTTCCACCAAAAACAACAGCAACAATAGGTCCTAATATTTTTGCTGCTAAACCGCTTTCAAAAGCTCCTAGTTCGTTTGAAGAACCAACAAACATCGAATTTACAGAAGCAACTCTTCCCCGCATTTCATCGGGTGTTTTTAATTGTAAGATAGTTTGCCGAATAACCATCGATATTCCATCAGCAGCACCACTTATAAAAAGAGCTAAAATACTCACCCAAAAAATAGAGGACAAGCCAAAAGCAATAATACTTATACCAAAAATAAAGACAGAAATTAACATTTTTTTACCCGTATTTTTATTAATTGGAATATACGTGGTAATCAACATGGTAAGAATGCTTCCCATAGAAATAGAGGCGTTTAAAACACCAAATCCTTCTGGCCCTACCTTTAAAACATCTTGGGCAAAAACAGACAAAATAGCAACGGTTCCTCCAAACAAAACAGCAATCATGTCTAAGGTTAATACCCCTAAAATTGCTTTGTTTTTAAAAACAAATTGTATTCCCGCTTTTAAACTTTTACCCATAGGCTCGCCAATTTTTTTGTTTAGAATTGGTTTTTTATTTATTTGAAAAAGGACAATAAGTGATAGTATTACTAAAATAAATACAAGACATAAGGTTTTGTCAACACCAATCCAGCTGATAAAAAAACCTCCAAATAAGGCCCCTGAAACTGCCGCGGTTTTCCAGGTACTTGTACTCCAGGTTGCGGCATTATGGTATATGTTTTTTGGCACTAATAGTGCGACTAAAGAGAAAATTGTCGGTCCAAAAAAGGAGCGTAAAAACCCACCAAAAAAAACCAATCCGTATATTGAGTATAAAATTGAATTTGTAGACCAATGACCCACAAAATGACTTGAAGTCAACAAGAACAATCCTAAACTAATGAGTGAAAATGCGGCTGTACAAACAGCCAATAAGTTTCTTTTCTCCTTTTGATCTACAATGTGACCTGCAAATAAGGCCATAGAAAAAGCTGGAATAATTTCCATTAAGCCAATTATCCCCAGAGACAAAGGGTCTTTTGTAATAGAATATACTTGCCATTCTATGACAATAAATTGCATAGACCACCCAAAAACAAGCAAAAACCGAACGAACAAAAAGAGATTAAATTCTTTTATTTTTAAGGCCGCATAGGGATCTTGTCTTTTCATTTTTTAGCGTAATTTCATGTCCATTAAAATCGCAAATGTCTGGTTTATGTCTGCCTCTTTAACAACAATCGTCATTTCATTTGTCGTCGAAATAATTTCCTGCAAAGAAATGTCTGCCCAAGCTAATTGTTTTAAAATAAAATAATAGATGCCCGATTGTTCTATGTTTTCTTTTGGTAATTTTATTGTGATGGAAGCCAATTCTAACATACTATTTGTTAGCGTTTCTTGCTCAAAGATTTCTTTGACAAAAGGCTGCAAATTTTTACTTGTAACAATATTGGTTTCAAAAATACCCTGTGAAACGGTTAAAAAATAATCAGAATTTTCTGAGGATTTTGTTAGAATTTTTGCAATTTCTCTTAATAAAGAAGGGGTGTTTTTAAAAGTAAAGTCACACAAATCGGAGCGAACAATAACATCTCCTAAGTCTAAAGCTAATTTTTTTATGTTCTTTCGAATGCGCAATTCACTTGCAGGAGAGAGCCTGTTGATTGCCATCATAACAGCACCAACTTTGACCTCTTTATTTAAAGCCGTTGAAACTTCTGGTAAAATAATTCTTGCCAAGGAAGAAACGTTTATTAATTTTTCATTTAAAGCTTCTTCAATAAAAGGTGTTTTTCTAATTGTGCTTTCTACAACTTCCTGTATTGTTTTCATGACCACTGTTTAATATCTATTAACAATGTTCAAAATTAAACAATTAATCTAATTTATCTGTTAGTTTTTTAAATTCTTTTTTGGGGTTTTTATTCGCATATAAAATACCATAAACAGTATCTATAATTGGTGTTCTTGCTTTGTTTTCTTCTTTCATTTTAAAAGCACTTTTACAGGCGTAATAACCTTCTGCAATCATGCTCATTTCGTGTTGTGCAGATTTTACGGTATACCCTTTACCAATCATATTTCCGAACATTCTGTTTCTACTAAAAGTAGAGTATCCTGTAACTAACAAATCTCCCAGATAAGCAGAGTTGTTAATGTTCCGTTTCATTTTATGGACCTTTTTAATAAAACGTTTCATTTCTCGAATTCCATTACTCATTAAAACGGCCTGAAAGTTATCTCCATAACCTAATCCATGCGCAATTCCTGCAGCAACTGCATAAATATTCTTAAGCATCGCGGCATATTCAGTGCCAATAATATCATCAGAAATCTTCGTTTTTATATACCAGCTTTTTAATGAATTTCCAATAAATTCTGCTTTTTCATTGTCTTGACAAGCAATAGTTAAATACGATAAACGTTCCATGGCCACCTCTTCAGCATGACAAGGACCCGTAATAACACCAATATTTTCTAGTGGAATGTTATGTTTTTGATTAAAATGTTCACCAATAATTAAACCTGTTTCTGGTACAATTCCTTTAATTGCCGAAAAAATAATTTTTCCTTCTAATGAGCTGTTTATTTTTTTTAATTCAGTCATTAAAAAAGCCGATGGTATTACAAAAATTAGCACGTCATAATTTTCAACAGTATAATTAATGTCAGAAGTTAAGTCTAATTTTTTTGCATCTAGTTCTGCTGAAGGGAGGTATTTTGGATTGTGATTATTTTCTTTGATATGTTCAATTGCTTGTTGATTTCTCATGTACCAGCCAATTGTATCAGTGTTTTCAGTCAACATTTTTACAATAGCAGTTGCCCAACTTCCTCCACCAAAAACCGCAATTTTTTTCTGTTCACTCATTTTTTGTTCCTTTTAGACTTCAAAAGTAATAAAACTATTAAGTTATAAGGAATCCTTGGTGGTTTTATTATATTTGTCTAGCACATTATATAACTAAAAATGAACGTACAAATCATAAATAAATCGAAACACGCAACACCTCATTATGAAACAAAAGGTGCTGCTGGAATGGATTTAAAAGCAAATATTGAAGCCGCTATCACCTTAAAACCACTTGAAAGAACCATTATAAAAACCGGCTTATTTATTGCGCTCCCTGTTGGTTTTGAAGCACAAGTTAGACCAAGAAGTGGTTTGGCTGCAAAAAAAGGGATTACCGTTTTAAATTCTCCTGGAACTGTAGATGCAGATTATAGAGGGGAAATTGGTGTGATCTTGGTCAACTTGTCCAACGACGTTTTTGTCATAAATGATGGTGAAAGAATTGCACAACTTATTATTGCAAAACACGAACGTGTAAGTTGGCAAGAAGTTGAAATTTTAAGTGAAACGAAACGTGGTGCTGGTGGTTTTGGAAGCACTGGGGTATAGGTTTCCTTACAAACGGATCCTCTTTGTGCAATAAGAGAAACTTTAAAAAAAGATTAAAAAATAAAAAAATCGCCATAGAATGATTTTTCTAGGCGATTTTAAAATACGTTTAGTAAAGTTCCTTAGAGTTATTCTTGGTTTTCAATTGCCTCTTTTATTTTCCCTTCTAATTCTTCTGCTAAATCAGGATTGTCTTTGATTAATCCTTTTACAGCGTCTCTTCCTTGACCTAATTTTGTCTCACCATAGCTAAACCAAGAACCGCTTTTCTTCACAATCCCTAATTCTACACCAATGTCTAAAATTTCGCCCACTTTAGAAATACCCATTCCATACATAATATCAAACTCTGCAATTTGAAAAGGAGGAGCTACTTTATTTTTTACAACTTTAACCTTAGTACTGTTTCCAATAACCTTATCGCCGTCTTTAATTTGTGTTCTTCTTCTAATGTCTAAACGAACAGATGCATAGAATTTTAATGCATTTCCTCCCGTTGTTGTCTCTGGGTTACCGAACATCACCCCAATTTTTTCTCTTAGTTGGTTAATGAAAATTACGGTACATTTTGTTTTAGAAATCGTCCCTGTTAATTTACGTAATGCTTGAGACATTAAACGAGCATGAAGACCCATTTTAGAATCCCCCATTTCGCCTTCAATTTCAGATTTTGGAGTCAAAGCTGCAACAGAATCTATTACAACGATATCAATTGCTCCAGAACTAATTAAGTTATCTGCAATTTCTAAAGCTTGCTCTCCATAATCGGGTTGAGAAATAATTAAATTATCAATATCAACACCTAAATTTTCTGCATAAAACTTATCAAAAGCGTGTTCTGCATCAATAAACGCAGCAATCCCTCCCGCTTTTTGTGCTTCTGCAATTGCATGTAGGGTTAGCGTTGTTTTTCCAGAAGATTCTGGTCCATAGATTTCAATAACCCTTCCTCTTGGATAACCGCCAACACCTAGGGCTAAATCTAAGCCCAAAGAACCTGTTGAGATTGCGTCTACCTCTTCAGTAACGACATCTCCTAATTTCATTACAGCACCTTTTCCGTAAGTTTTATCTAACTTATCTAATGTTAGTTGCAGCGCTTTAAGTTTTGCTGTTTTATCTTTGTCTGTAGCCATAAATATTGGTTTTTAGTTTTTTTAATAAGTTGGAAAGTTACAAAAAGAGTTTGTTTTTTAGATGTCTTTTTTTTGTATTTTTATAAAAATTCTTAAAAAGAAAAAAAGAAAAAAGTTTAAGAAATTAATGACTTATTTAATAAGGGCCAATCACAACAATTTTTCTCTTTTATAAATCCCTAAAAAAAACAGATAAAAATGAAAAAAAAAATAACTTCAGAGGATTTTAAATCAGAGGTTACAATAGAAGACGGAGAATTAATTAGCTTTCAAAGAGAAGGTCAAGAATACATTCATCAGAAAGGAAGTAAGGGCTGGCGTAGTTCTGATGACGAAATGTTTCCCATAATTGGCCCAACTTCTAAAAATAACTTTACGTTTCCTACAGCGAAGGGCGATGCTATTTTAGATCAACACGGATTGTTACGAGAATTAAACTATTTATTCGTTTCTTCTACTAAAAACACGGCGAACTTTATCAAAAAGTATAAAAAGAATACCCTGATAAAGAACAGTAAATTTCCTGAAAAATCTTCTGAAGCAGAGGTTTTTTGGCCTTATGACTTTTCTTTTCAAAAGAATTTTACCTTAGAAAAGAATGTGTTAAAGATCCAATTTATAATCGAATCTGAAGAAGGTATGCCTTTTATGCTCGGCTATCACCCAGCATTTCTGTTGTCTGATTCTGGTAAAGAAACTATAATCTCTGATGCTTCAACAATTAATTTAGAGAGCGTTCTCAAAGCAGGATCTGACGCTTTTCCCGTTTTTAGTTCTGAAAAGATTGTACTGAAAAACGTCTCTAAAAATGACCTAGAGATTACCACAAAAGGATTTGATAATTTTATGCTTTGGACGGAAGTAAAAAACATGCTTTGTATAGAACCAATTACTCAATATCCTTCTAATAATAATCATAAAAGTACAGGAGAAAACTGGCGTTTGTCTAAAGAAAAGAACTTCTTTTCTGTTGCAATTAAAATTCTTTAAATTGATAAAAAACCACCAACATTTTATAATTCACAAACCTTGGGGAATGATTTCTCAATTTATAAATCCAGCAAAACGAAAGAAGAAATTATTAGGAGAATTATATCCTTTTCCTCAAGGAACGATGGCAATTGGACGCTTAGATGTTGCTTCTGAAGGGTTGCTTTTATTGACTACAGATGGTAAAGTTTCTGCTGAAATTAGATCAAATAAATACGAAAAAGAATACTATGTGCAAGTTGATGGAATAATTACAGAGGAAGCTATTAAAGAATTAAAAATGGGCGTAGAGATTGGTTTTAATGGGAAAAAATACATCACAAAACCTGGGAAAGCTTTTATAATTAAAACACCTAAATTTCCGATGAGAAGTCAGAAAATTAGAGACGAAAGACATGGTCCTACTAGTTGGGTTTCCATAATTATTACAGAAGGAAAATTTAGGCAAGTTCGAAAAATGACAGCAGCTGTTGGTTTTCCTACATTGCGTTTAGTTCGTGTTCGAATTGGTGAAATAAACCTTTTAAATTTAAAAGTTGGTGAGGTAAAAGAAATAACAAACTTTTCCTAAAATATGCTCCTTTTTTAAAACAAAAACTTCAGAACGCAATTGTAAAACTTCGAACAGTTTAGACGGCTCCTTTCATTATAAAAGTGAAGAACACGGTCGTTCTCTTTATAAATCAATACTCTCTAAAAGGATAGCAACTACCCTTCGCAAGAAATTTTATTTACTCTTGTACCGTGTCTACCTCCTTCAAATTCTGTAGAAAGAAAAATGTCTACAAATCCAAGGGCTTGTTGGAGAGAAACAAAGCGTGCAGGGATTGTAAGAATATTTGAATTATTATGCTGTCTTGTAAGTGCTACTAATTCGTTATTCCAACAGAGCGCAGCTCTTATTCCTTGGTGTTTGTTTGCCGTCATTTGTGCTCCATTTCCACTCCCGCATAAAATAATACCCATTGCTGCTTTACCCGTTTGTACAGCATCTGCTGTTGGATGAATTGCGTCTGGATAATCCATAGAGTCATTTGTATCAGTTCCAAAATTAAGTGTTTTGTACCCTTTCTTTTCTAAATGTTTTATAATTTCGAATTTATATACTGTTCCTGCGTGATCATTACCAATAGCAATTGTCATAATAAATTGATTTTAATTGTGTTGTCTATAGCAAAAATACAGAAACTAACGGTTATTAACAGTTCTAAGTCGTCTAAAATTTTAATTTTTTAATAACATTTTAATTTTAAAGCAATTAACTCTATATTGGAAATGTTAAGAAGTAAGTGTAAAGAATTATAAGTTTTTTTGGTAAGTTTAAAAATTATTATAATACAATCTAAGAAGTGACATACACAACTTTTTTTATAAGTATTTAATAAAAGTTTATCAACATAAAAAAGGATATTCATTTACATTTTTATAAAATAAAATATTAATAAATTGTAGTTAACTACTCTTTTTATCTTTTGTTAATAACTGTATTTTACTATTGATTTATAGCTTTTTAAATACCTTATAAAATGTCAATGTTTTTTAATAACTCACATATAAAAATTTAAAAGGAACATTTTATAATAGCTATTCACATACTATTATAAACACCATTGTTTTTTAAAATTTTATAAAAGAAAATAAATAATAATATAGAATGTTAATAACTGAAAATAATTTTTTATTTATTAGTTAAGATATCCCAAGCAGCTTTAAATTCCATTCCATATAATAAAGTGTGCTGTTTTTCAATTTCTTTTGAATTTAGCCATTCAAGCTGTTTTGGACTCAAATATTTTTCAGCAGATTGATTACTTCCTAAAGCACTGTTTATTTTTATTTGTTGTAAAGAAGTTAAAGGAAGGTATTTGTATTTAGAATGTTTTAAAAAATAATGAATATCTTTCTTTGCAATTGTATAATTTTTCTTAAAATCAATCGCTCTAAAATTTTGTTCTTTTGCATAGTTATCAATTGCTGCATTACTAACTATATCCGAATTATATTTTACTTTAACTACTTCATTATGCCCTATAAAGCCAGCTTCTGTACCTAAAACGCCATTTAATTTACCAAGTTGTTTTTCACCAGTCCAGAAACAAGACATCCTATAATAACTTTCAGAAATCTTGTTTGGTTGTTTTGAAGCAAGTTCTAATTCCAATAAATTTAAAAATTCTGGGATAGGCTGTTTTCTTAAAGCTAGAGCTTTTTTTAATCGTTGACTCAATGTTAAAGCAGAATAATCATTATTGATTCTAGGAACTAAATTATTTCCATTTATATCGATAATTCTAACAACAGGATTGTTCCAAGTAGGTTCATTAAATTTTTTAAGAATTGCTTTATCTTCACTTCCTTTGTTATTAAAAATAGCTAATGGAATAAAATTATTTTCTAAAATTTCAATCATTAACGGGTGACTTAGTACATTATGACCATAGTTTCTACAGGTACTACAACCCGGAACCTCTTGAAATAAAATAACAATATCTTTTTTTTCTTTTTTAGCATGAACAATTGCTTCATCGTAGTTTCTATACCAATGTACATTCCCTAATTCTTCACTTTCATTAAAAGAAATTTCATATTGTTGAGTAAATAGATTTTGGATTGATACAATCATCAGTAGTATACCAATTAAAATTATTTTTTTAATATTAACTATCATGATATTATAATTTTAGGAAGTTAAATAATAAGATTTATGATTACTTAGACTACGTTTTAGAATAATAATAACAAAAAAAAAGTTAATTTTTGTAATAATTTACTGAAGTATTGAAGTAGATAAAAAGAAAATTATTAAAAGGTACCTCAAGTATGTCTTTTATTTTATTACAAAACGAATTCCTTTTTTTATAATTTTTACGGTTACTTTTCCCGTTCCAATAATTTCACCATCCGCTTGAATAAAGATATTTGATTTCTTTGGAATTACAGTTATTTGCTTGGTTTTGAAAGTTTCTATTTTTTTATGTTGAAAAATTTTAGCTGTATATAATTTGTGAAGATTGAAAATTAAATCAAAAAAAGTAAAATTTTTAAGAATAGTTATATCTAATAAACCATCTGAAATAGCTACGTTTTCAGTAAATTGCATTCCACCTCCAGAAAATTTACAAATTCCAAAAACGATCATTAGACAATTTTCTTCCAACTTTTTATTATTAAAAATAATTTCAAATATCCCTTTTTTATAAAAGAATAAACCATATATACCTGCTAATAAATAAGAAAGTTTCCCTAATTTTTTTAAAGACTTTAGTCTGTTAACAATATAACCATCATACCCCAAACCTGCTACATTATTAAAATAGGAAATGGCGTTATTTTCAGTTTCTAAAACACCAATATCTTGAAATATTGTCTTTTTTTTATGAATGATTTCTACTGCTTTTTCTAAATTATTTGGGATGCGATAAGTTTTAATCCAATCGTTACCAGTTCCTAAAGGAATCACTGCAATAGATATATCAGAAGTTTTTACATATCTTTGCAGCATTATTCCGTTAACTACATGATGTAGTGTTCCATCTCCACCAATCGAAATAATATTTCTAAA
>CATITK010000033.1 GCA_949545755.1 Polaribacter sejongensis
GTTCGTAACCTCAGAAAACAAAGAGAACTTACGCAGGAGCAGTTGGGAGAAATAATTGGTGTATCAAGGCAAACAATAAATGCTATTGAAAAAGAAAAATTTGATCCAAGTTTACCTACGGCATTCAAAATGTCTAAATTATTTGAAATACCTATTGAGAAATTCTTCTTTTTTGAGGGATCTAAATAATTAATTGTATTGATTTATACAGATCTAAAAAATCTCTTGGAATAGGAAAGCATCCAGTTTCTGCTACTAAAACAAAAAAACGGTTATACTTTTGTAAAGTATAACCGTTTTTTAATTATTTGAGTAGGCTAATCAACTTTAGAGTAATATGAATAAATCTTCCACTTTACAGTTTAACGTTTTTGAAATTTTCAAAGCTAAAACAGTAGAAGGAACATACACTCCATTTTCAATAGCATTAATACTCTTTCTAGAAACCTCTGCTCTTATAGATAATTCTTGCTGAGTTAAACCAGCAGACTTTCTCAGTTGTTCTAAATTATTTAAAAGTTTTTTATGGTTCTTGCCCATAATTATTTTTCATACTCTTCAACGGCATTCGTTAATTCTTTTCCAGTATTTGGATAGAGATAACCAGCGATCATTGTTCCTATTCCTATTAAGCAAACCAAAGCACCAACCCCTTTTAGTATATTTCCAAGTGCATAATATCCAAGAAGGTATAGACCAATACCAACAAAAATTGTGATGACTCCGTTTCTACGATAATCGATAGGTTCTTTTTTTCTTTCTTCAAAAATATTTAATAATTTTTCAACTTTTGAAGAATCATCTAAATTTTTAGATATTTCTAAAACAGTTTCTCTCTTTCCTTTTGCGTCTTTGTACTGCCAGATAAATACAGCAACTGGTATTATGATTCCAGTAAGCATTCCAATAACGGGTATAATAATGTTTTGATCCATAATTTAATTTTTTTTATTAATGTAACGCAAACGTAACATTTATTTTAATGATACGCAAACGTTACATCTAGATAATTTCTTAAATTTTAAGAATCAGTAATTCTATATGCTCTGCAGTAGCGTTAAAATCTTTTGGTGTAAAATGAATGTTCACTATTTCAATAGGGTTATCTACTAAGGAGTCATCAGAAAAGGTGCCTCTTTTTTTTGCTTTAAACTTAAACTCACTTACTTTTAAAACTCTCAAGTACCCTATAAATACATTGATAGACAAATGCCCCATCGCTTTCTGTAGCTTTGTTCGTACTTCTCATTTTTTTTATTACTTTTGAGGTGGAATCTACAAATAGAATCCCTCCCCTAATTATGAAAAAAATACTTTTAGTTACAATGTTAGCCTTTGTTTTTGCGTGTAGTAGTGATGACGATACTGTTTCTGCTGATGCTAGCAGTGACACATCAGAGACCAATGAAATAGATGATCCGCGGTTTACTATCGGGACTAAAAACATGAAGGAGATCGGGGTTGATAATTTAGAGGAAATGATTTCTTTATTTCTTGAAGACTGTCAAGTAAACGACATTGTAGTTTCTGATAGTCAAGAAATTGCTGTGATTTTTGAGTCCTTACCTGATGGTATTGTTATGCTTGCTTCAGGTATTGGAAATGATGATAAAATTACTTTAAAAATAGATGAAGATATATGGACGAGACTTTCTGAGGTAGACAAATGGTATATGCTATATCATGAACTTGGGCACGATGTGTTAAATCTGATGCACACTAGTGGAGGTGATATGATGTCTATTGAAGTAAACAAACGAGTAACTTGGGATCACTTCTTTACAGACAAACAAATTATGTTTGAAGTGTACAAAGATTTAGACTAACTCGATAGCAACTTGATTTGGTGATAATTGCCAAACCGCATCTTTTTTTTATATTCAAAAAAAGAAGCGAAATTCATCTTTAGGACAACTTAAAAGCGGCTTTTATTTGAGGTATATAATCTAATTTCTCCCAAGTAAATGTTTCTACTTCTTCAGAAACCGTTTCACCCATAGGGTTTGTAAATGTAACGGTTTTTACTTCTGGAGTTCTTCCCATGTGTCCATAAGCAGCAGTTTCAGAATAAATAGGGGTCCTTAGTTTAAGCCGTTTTTCTATAAAATACGGACGCATGTCAAAAAGAGAAGCTACAATTTTGCTAATTGCTCCGTCAGATAAAGCAACGGTTGCAGTTCCATACGTTTCCACATTGATACTTGTTGGTTTTGCAACACCAATTGCGTAAGAAACTTGTACAAGCACTTCTTTACAAAGTCCAGAAGCGACTAAATTTTTCGCAATATGTCTTGTTGCGTAGGCTCCAGAGCGATCTACTTTAGAAGGGTCTTTTCCAGAAAACGCACCACCACCATGTGCGCCTTTTCCTCCGTAGGTATCTACGATAATTTTTCTCCCTGTTAAACCTGTGTCTCCATGAGGGCCTCCAATTACAAAAACGCCGGTTGGATTAATGTGGTAGGTAATATTGTTTGTAAATAATTTCTGAATGTGCTCCGGTAATTTTGCGATGACTCTTGGTATTAAAATTTCGACAATGTCTTTTTTGATTTTTGCCAACATGACATCATCCGATTTGTCAAAGTCATCGTGTTGTGTTGAAATAACAATGGCATCAATTCTTTGAGGTACGTTTTCGTCAGAATATTCTATAGTAACTTGACTTTTTGCATCCGGACGCAGGTAAGGAATGTCTTTGTTCTCTCTTCTTAACGCTGCTAATTCTTTTAGTAACCTGTGCGATAATTCTAAGGCCAATGGCATGTAATTCTCCGTTTCATCGGTTGCATACCCAAACATCATTCCTTGGTCTCCTGCCCCTTGCTCTTCTGGATTTGCTTTGTCTACTCCTTGGTTTATGTCAGGAGATTGCTCATGAATGGCAGACAAAACGCTACAAGAATTTCCATCAAACATGTATTCTCCTTTTGTGTAACCAATTTTATTGATGACATCTCTGGCGATTTTTTGAACATCTAAATAGGTTTTAGATTTTACTTCTCCTGCCAAAAAAACTTGCCCCGTAGTTACTAAAGTCTCACAAGCAACTTTACTTGATTTGTCAAACGCTAAAAAATTATCAATTAAAGCATCGGAAATTTGATCTGCTACTTTGTCTGGGTGTCCTTCTGAAACACTTTCTGATGTAAATAAATATGACATATTAAACCTTCTTTTTTATATTAAAAATGATGTTTTTTTGAAAAATAAAAAATGATTGCAACGTTGCCGAAAGTAGTAGGATAGTACTGCTTTAGCATTTTTTTTACTAAACTTGTTTCAAAATTTCATTCCATAGAAATTCATTTTCAAGTTAGGTGAAGCATCAAGTGCCGCACGAGAGGTTGCAATCAGTTCAAATTCTTCCTCTAAAATTCTTTGCAAAGTTACACTATAAATACAACTATCATCACTTTTCAGAAAAAATATTTTAGGAACTACATTCTCGTGAAAACTTAGTTTACTGTTTTTTAAATAAATAAGCACCCCAGAGACACTGTTTTTAATGTGAAATCAGGATTTTTTTCAAAATAAACTCCTTTTTATTTGGATATTAAAATTTTCTAAGCATATATTTGCACTCACAAAGTTCAATAACGTATTGAAATGTTATCAAGAAAGGCGGAGGGATTAGACCCGTTGAAAC
>CATITK010000034.1 GCA_949545755.1 Polaribacter sejongensis
GAAAATTTAAAAGAAGTTTTGCGTTTATCTGTTTGGGCTGAAGGAAAAGACACAATACAAAGCTATAAAAGCATCGATACCGATAGTATTGCTATTCCTTTAAATTCTGTTGAAAATAAGACGATTTATCATCTAAAAATGAATCATATAGATGGAGCAATTGCCAATAACCAAACTGCAACCCTTACAATTGAATACAAACCAAAAGAAGAATATGTTTCTAGATCTTGTGGTTTTAAAATTATTTTTAATGAGGTTGATTTTTCATCAGACAATACTTGGATTAAAGCTTTTTCGCAGAATACATTAACAACAATAGCCAATCAAAATGCAGCACATGTACAAATATTTCATTAGCATTTATTTTCTTTTTGTTTTTGTTGATGGATTTTCACAAGAACAAGAAAACGACACAATCATTGCAACGAAAACAGACACTATCATCTATAAAACGAATTATGGGTTAAGAGTAGGGATTGATATTAGTAAACCTATAAAAGCACAATTTAGGGGAGGGTATAGTGGTTTCGAAATTGTGGGAGATTATAGAATTAAAAAAAATCTCTACATAGCAGCAGAAGTTGGCTATGAAAAAGAAACTACGAAAGAAGATTATACAAACTCTACAGCGAAAGGAAATTATATGAGATTGGGATTCAATTATAACGCCTACAAAAATTGGTTAGATATGAACAACGAAATATTTTTAGGATATCGTTACGGATTTAGCTTTTTTGAGCAAACCTTAAATAGCTTCAGACCCAATGTAAATACACAATATTTTCCTGCAAATGAAATTACAAATTCGGCAATTTCAAAAAACCTAAACGCACATTGGTCTGAATTTTTGATTGGTTTTAGAGCTGAAACCTTCAAAAATTTCTTTATCACTCTTAGTGGTTCCTATAAAATTATCACAAGCTTAAAAGAACCTGAAAGTTTTAAAACGTTATTTTCTCCCGGATTTAATAGAATATTTGAAAGTAGTACTGGCTTTGGGTTCAACTACACACTGACCTACTTAATTCCTTTTAAAAAGAAGTAAAAAATGACCAAAATACCGAGCGTTGATTTAACCGATTTTCTTTCTACAGATAAAAATAAAAAACAAAAATTCATTAATGAAATAGGGCACGCATTTCAAAATATCGGTTTTATCGCTTTAAAAGGGCACTTTTTAAAGGAAGGGTTAGTAGAAAAATTATATGCAGAAATAAAAAGTTTTTTTGATTTACCATTAGCAACAAAAAAGCAATACGAGATACTTGGTATTGGTGGACAACGCGGCTATGTTTCTTTTGGAAAAGAAGCGGCAAAAGGCAGAAAAGAAGGAGATTTAAAAGAGTTTTGGCATTTTGGACAATATGTAGATGAAACCTCTAAATACGCAAATCAATATCCTGAAAATGTCCATGTACATGAATTAAAAGAATTCAATGAAGTGGGTAAGCAAACTTATCAAATGTTAGAAAAAACGGCCAAATATGTATTGCATTCTTTGGCATTGCATTTAGAATTAGAAGAAACCTATTTTGATCATTATATCAAAAACGGAAATAGTATTTTACGTCCAATTCATTACCCACCGATCCAAACAGCAACAAAAGGAGCAGAAAGAGCTGCTGCTCATGGAGACATTAATTTAATTACATTATTGATGGGTGCTCAAGGAAAAGGATTGCAGGTACAAGATCATAAAGGAAATTGGATAGACGCAGTGGCAGCATCAGATGAAATCATCATTAATATTGGAGATATGCTCTCTAGACTCAGTAATAATAAACTGAAATCGACCATTCATCGGGTTGTAAACCCGCCAAAAGAACACTGGGGAACATCCCGTTATTCGATTCCGTTTTTTATGCATCCGATAGCAGAAATGAAGCTCGATGTTTTAGAAAATTGTATCGACGAAAAAAATCCTAAAAAATTTAAAGACATCACTGCAGGGGCGTTTTTAAACCAACGCTTAAAAGAGTTAGGACTTATAAAATAATTAGTTTCCGATTATAAACGAACTAAAAACGATTACTGAACACTGCAAACGAAACACAATGGATTTTAAAGAGCAATTAAAAAACCTATTTCCAGAACATGAAGAAAAACTGGAACCAGAAAAAAAGGCAAGTACTATTTGGTTGCAAGAAGCGCCTATTATTTGCAAATACGAAAAACGAAAAGGAAAGCCAATTACAATCTTAGAAGGATATACAGGAGCAATTTCCGATTTTAAAATTTTAGCAAAAGAAATTAAAACCAAACTTTCAGTTGGTGGCAGTTTTAAAGAGGAAAAAATCATTATTCAAGGAGATTATAGAGATCGAATCATGACCATGTTAAAGGAAAAAGGTTTTAAAGTGAAACGTGTTGGTGGGTAAAACCCCATCGAAATATGTTGAGCTATTCATGAAAATAGCTTTAAAATAGCGAAGTAAACTATAAAAAAAAGTGAACAAAAACACTTCTCTAAAAAGGAAATGAACTTACTAATAAAATGCAGTAATTCTTATACCATAATTTAAAAAACAAAAACTCTGGTAATTTCATGAAAAACAATTATCTTTGAACTTTAAAATTTATCGAGATGAAAAAAACACTATTTATTGCAGTTTGTGTTATAGGAGTCATTTGCTTTTCTTCTTGTAAAAGCACGAGTTCTCGTTGTGGGTTAGCAGATGCCACAACAACGCTTCAAAAAACCTTACAAGAGGTAGATTTTTCCTAAAAACTAGTTGCTTCTTAATTTAATATTCGATGAATTCGCTTTTTATGGCGGATTTTTTTTGTAAAAAAACGGCGCTAAAGTACAGCAAACTTATTGGCTACAATCAGGTTGAAGCACAAAGCAGTATAATTCTTCAATGAGTAGCAAAAACTAAAATTACCATGTGATCTCCTTCATTCCAATAGACTTCAAATACGTATTTGTCTTAGAAAAATGTTTACTTCCAAACCAACCCCTCCAAGCACCCAAAGGGGAAGGATGAGGAGCTGTAAAAACGGTATGCTTGTCTGTATTTATCAATTGGATCTTGCTTGCGGCAAATTTACCCCAAAGCAAAAAAACTACATTTTCTTTTTCTTGAGAAATTTGTGCAATCACTTCATCCGTAAAAGTTTCCCACCCTTGCTTCTGATGACTTCCGGCCTCATGAGCCCTAACAGTTAAAGTGGCATTTAATAATAAAACGCCTTGTTTTGCCCACTTTTCTAAATTCCCATTTTGTGGGTATGCTGTATTCAAATCTGTTGTCATTTCTTTGAAAATATTTTTTAAAGAAGGGGGATGTTTTACGCCTTCTTTTACTGAAAAACACAATCCATTGGCTTGTTCCATACCATGATATGGATCCTGGCCAATAATCACTACTTTTAAAGCATTAAAATCACAAAAATCAAACGCAGCAAAAATATCTGATGCATCAGGAAAACACTGATGGGCTTTATATTCTAGCGTTACAAAATTGGTCAACTCTGTAAAGTATGATTTCGCAAATAAAGGTTGTAAAATATTTTTCCAACTATCCGCTATTTTTACTTGCATTGTTTGTTATTTTTGTATGAATATCAAAGATAGTATTTTGAACAAAAGCATATCCCAAAAAACATTACAAGATTTAGA
>CATITK010000035.1 GCA_949545755.1 Polaribacter sejongensis
TCAAAAAATGAAAAACTTAATTACTATAAAAGCTATTAATAAAATGTATTTTTGCAGTCAATTTTATGAGTATGAACAAAGATTTTAAAATGACGGCAACAACACTTTTTGGTTTAGAAAGTGTTTTGGCAAATGAATTGAAGGAACTTGGTGCGCAAGATGTCAAAGAAGGGGTTAGAAGCGTTTCTTTTAAAGGTGATACGGGTTTTATGTACAAAGCAAATATTGCTTTAAGAACTGCTGTAAGAATTTTAAAACCGATTAAAGTTTGTAAAATATATGATGAAGAAGATTTGTATGAAGCAATTCAGAAAATAAAATGGGAAAACTTTTTAGAAACTGAAGGTACTTTTGCGATAGGAGCCGTCGTGAATTCTAAAAACTTTACATCAAATTCACATTATATTTCTTTAAAATCGAAAGATGCAATTGCAGATTATTTTCGTCACAAATATAGTAAAAGACCCAATGTAGATTTAGATTATCCAGATTTAAAAATCCATATTCATATCCAAAAAGAATGGCTAACAGTCTCTTTAGATTCTTCTGGAGATTCATTACATAAAAGAGGTTATAGAACAGCTACAAACATAGCACCCATTAACGAAGTTTTGGCTGCTGGTATGGTTTTGTTGTCTGGTTATACAGGTGATGAAAACTTTATAGATCCTATGTGTGGGTCGGGGACAATTTTGATTGAAGCGGCAATGATTGCTAATAATATTCCTGCAAATATCAACAGAAAATTGTTCGCTTTTGAAAACTGGAAAGATTACGATGAAGATTTATACTTCACGATCCAAGAATCTTTATTAAAGAAAATTCGTTCTTCTCACTTCAAAATTATGGGATTTGATAAAGCGCCTTCTGCAGTAGAAAAAGCAAAAGCGAATATCGAAAACGCAAATTTAGATGAGTTTATAGGAGTGCATCATGTCAACTTTTTTAATTCCACAAAAGAGGTTTTTGGGAATACGACCATTTTATTTAATCCACCTTATGGTGAGCGTTTAAATATAGATGTAGAGGAGTTTTATACTAAAATAGGAGATACGCTTAAGAACAATTATCCAGGCTCAATAGCCTGGTTGATTACTTCAGATACAGACGCTTTAAAATGTGTAGGCTTAAGAACTTCGAAAAGAATTGCGCTTAAAAACGGAGATTTAAACTGTCGGTTTGTGAAGTATGAATTGTATGAAGGAACTCGTAAATTTAAAGAACCCAAAGAAACCTCAGAGAAAGAAGTAGATAGCGATTCAAAAGAATAATCTTTTTATATTTCTTCCACGGTTGTTGGTTTCCGATACCCTTGAAAAGGTTGTTTTAGCAATTCTTTTAGCGATGAATTTTTAACTTCATCAGGAAAAGTGTCTACTCCATAAACAATTTTTTCACGGTCCATTTCAATGTAAGTACCTAAAAGTCGGTCCCAAAAAGAAAATATGTTTCCGTAGTTAGCATCAGTGTATGGTAATTTATGATGGTGATGAATTTTGTGCATATCTGGAGAGACAATAAAATAACTCAAAAACTTATCCACCTTTGGTGAAATCTTAATATTAGCGTGAGTAAACTGCGTGAAAATCAATGACATTGATTGGTATAGCATTACGATAGCAATGGGAGTTCCAACGACAAAAACACCCAATAAAGTAAAAGTAAAACGGATGATGCTTTCGATGGGGTGGTGTCTGTTAGCTGTTGTTGTATCTACTTTGTGATCTGAATGATGTACCAAATGGACCATCCATAGAGGTTTTACCTTGTGCTCTGTATAGTGCGCTAAATAAGCGCCAAAGAAATCTAAAAGCACAATTCCCAAAGTCACATACAGCCATAAAGGCATTTCTGGAAGCCAGTTAATGAATCCAAAATTATTGGTTTGCACCCAATCGGCGGTTTTTAGCAATAAAAAAGCCAATGTAAAATTGATCAGAATGGTTGTAAACGTAAAAAATAAGTTTGGAAAAGCATGTTTCCATTTTTTGTAATCAAATCTAAATAGCGGAACGCTCCCTTCTAAAATCCAAAAAAATGTGATTCCACCTACTAAAATTAAGCTTCTATGCGTAGAGGGGATCGTTTCAAAATAAGTGTATAGTGTTTCCAAAGGGTTAAATTTCTACTAAAATACTAAAAATTGATGAATCAGGAACTTTAAAATGTTTTGTATAATTTTTTATATTTCTAGGATTGCAAAATTAAATATTCTTAATTTTGCATTGCAGAAGCTAAATGGTTTCTCCTACCAATTAAAGAAAACATGTACAAATCTGTTGTAAGACCTCTATTCTTTTTATTCGACCCAGAAAAAATTCATCATTTTACATTTTCTTTAATCAAAATTGTTTGTAAAATTCCTTTTGTTTCTTCAATTTTCAGAAGCTTATATGTTATTGAAGACAAACGTTTAGAAAGAACTTTATTTGGAATTACTTTTAAAAACCCAGTGGGTTTGGCAGCTGGTTTTGATAAGAATGCTGTTTTATACAATGAGTTAGCCAATTTTGGTTTTGGGTTTATAGAAATAGGCACTGTAACTCCAAAAGCACAAATGGGTAATCCTAAAAAAAGATTGTTCAGACTAAAAGACGACCAGGGTATTATTAATAGAATGGGTTTTAATAATGACGGAATTGAAGCCGCTATTAAAAATTTAAAAAAGAATAAAGGGCAGGTTATTGTTGGAGGAAATATTGGTAAAAATACAGCAACAACTCCAGACAAATATACTCAAGATTATTGTGAAGTTTTTAAAGCCTTGCATCCTTTTGTAGATTATTTTGTATTGAATGTGAGTTGCCCTAATGTTGGGAGTCATGCAAAATTGAATGACAAAGACTATTTATTAGAGTTGATTTCTGCCTGCAAAAAAATGAATACTGAAGAAAAAATTCAAAAACCAATCTTATTAAAAATAGCACCGGATTTAAATACCATTCAATTAGATGAAATTATAGACTTGGTAAATGAAACAAAAATAGATGGTGTCATCGCTTCTAATACTTCTACAAATAGAGTAGGCTTGAAAGCTTCTAAAGAGCGTTTGGCTGCAATTGGAAATGGTGGACTAAGTGGTCAGCCAGTAAAAAAACAAAGTACAGAAGTTATTCAATATTTAGCAAATACTTCTAATAAATCTTTTCCTATTATTGGAGTAGGAGGTATTCACTCAGAAAAAGATGCCTTAGAAAAATTAAATGCTGGAGCCGATTTAGTACAAGTCTATACAGGTTTTATATATGAAGGACCCGCTTTGGTGAAGCGGATTAACAAAGCAATTTTATCAAAATTATAATTTATTATCATTCCTACAGCTTCTGTAGAAGTTAATTTGGTGTGTTCTTATCCTTTACTTTTTTACTGTTTTTTTACTTCTTAAATGACCTTCTTTTGTGAGGTTAATATTATTAAAAAAGCATTAATTATTTTCTAGTAACAAATCTTCTTTGTAATTTTATGAAATGGTTAAAAAATGTTTCATTACTTTATTTTTTATATCACTTTTGGGTTCTTGTAAAAATGAAGAAATAACTTTTGTACAATCTTATACATATAATGAGTTAAAAACTTTGTTAGAAAAGAATGATGGCAAAACTTATGTCATTAATTTTTGGGCAACCTGGTGTGCACCTTGTGTTAAAGAATTGCCCGCTTTTGAAAAAATAAACAAAGAATATGCGACTAAAAATGTAACAGTTATTTTAGTGAGTCTAGATTTCCCAAAGCAAGTAGCTAAAAGATTAATTCCGTTCATCAATAAGAAAAAACTACAATCTAAGGTTGTTTTATTGAATGACATTAACGAAGATTTTTGGATAAAAGCTATTGATTCTACTTGGTCTGGAGCGATACCAGCAACAATAATTTATAATGGAAAAGATAGAAAATTTTACGAGCAATCTTTTGATTATGATCAATTAGAGACTGAGCTACAACCCTTCTTATAAACTAATAATAAATGAAAAGTATAAAAACGATTTTAATTTTATTTGCATGTGCAATAGTAAGCGCATTCACAATAAAAACTACTGAAGGTTACCATGTGGGTGACGTTATTGAAGACTTTAAATTAAAGAATATTGATGATACAATGGTTTCTTTATCAGATTATAAGGAAGCAAAAGGATTTGTGATTATTTTTACCTGTAATCAATGTCCGTATTCAGTTGTATATGAAGACAGAATAATTGCCTTAGATCTAAAATACAAGAAATTAGGTTATCCTGTAATTGCTATTAATCCTAACGATCCAAGAGCTTCTCGGGGAGATGGATTTGAAGAAATGAAAGTTCGTGCTTCAGAAAAAGGGTTTACTTTTCCCTACTTGTTTGATGAAGGACAGAATGTGTATCCGAAATTTGGAGCAACAAAAACCCCACATGTGTATATTGTAAGCAAGTCAGGGATGAACGTCGAATATATTGGAGCTATAGATAATAGTTCTAGAAAACCAGAAGCAGTTACAGAAAAGTATGTAGAAGATGCTGTAGATGCTTTATTAGCAGGAAAAAAACTTGTAAAAACAAAAACAAGAGCAATTGGTTGCTCAATAAAAGTATTTTAAGAGAAGTAAATTTAAATGCGTTTTTTTATCTAAGATTTATAATTTGTAAAAGTAGCCTAGACTAAAATGATAATTTGATAAGGCACGATAGATTTTTAAGGGAATATGCCGAGTGCTGTTTTAAGGAGTTACTCCCTATTTAATATCAAATAAAGTGCGTGTTACAAGAAATTAATACCAGCGTTTCTTTTTCTTTTTAGAGGCTTCAGATTTTCTACCTTTTCTATTTTTACTAATCGTATTTGGTTGTAGTTTTTTATGTTTTGGTTTGTCGATAACATAAGGATGTTCAGTAATAATTTTAATTGGTTTTTCAATTAAAGTCTCAATCAATTTAATATAAGTATTTTCATCTGGAGAACAAAAAGAAAAGGCAATTCCGGATTTTCCTGCTCTACCTGTCCGTCCAATTCTATGAACGTAGGTTTCAGGAATGTTAGGTATATCGAAATTAATAATTGCATCTACATTTGTAATGTCAATTCCACGTGCTGCAACATCCGTCGCAATCAATATATTCGATTTTTTATTTTTAAAATCTTCAATTGCTTTATTCCTTACTGCTTGTGTTTTGTCTCCATGAATACTAGTAACTTTGTAGCTGTTTTTATTCAGTGATTCCTCTAATTTGTCAACGCCAAACTTTGTGCGTCGAAAAATGATTATCTTACCATTTATGGTATTTCTTAAGAGGTGTAAACACAAATCTGTTTTGTTCTTTTTGGGAAGATAATACAATAACTGACCAATATTTTTTGCGGTAGTTTCTTCAGGGTTTATTTCAATTTTAATAGGGCTTTTTAGGAATCTTTTTGCCAATTCATCTATTTTTTCTGGAATTGTAGCAGAAAAAAGTAAGGTTTGTTTTTTCTTCGGACATAATGCTTCTATTTTTTTTACATCTGCTATAAAACCCATGTCTAGCATTAAGTCAGCTTCATCTAATACAAAAACTTCAATAGCACTTAAATCAATGTTTCCTTGGATTTGTAAATCAATTAATCTTCCCGGTGTGGCAACTAAGATATCTACCCCTTTTCCCAATATTTCTTTTTGTGGTTCTAAAGAAACACCACCAAAAACTGCAGTCGTCTTTAAATCAGTGTATTTACTAAAGCTTATAAAATTTTCTAAAATTTGAATAGCCAACTCACGAGTTGGTGTTACAATTAATGATTTTATTTTTTTTTCTCCTTCTTCAGTATCTTTTTTGTCTAGCAAAAGTTGAATAATAGGCAACGCAAAAGCGGCCGTTTTTCCAGTACCAGTCTGTGCAGAGACGATTGTGTTTTTTTTAGCTAAAACTAGTGGAATTGTCTTTTCTTGTACTTGAGTTGTTGTGTGATATCTTTCTTCAGCAACTGCTTTTAAGATTGATTTATGTAGCGATAATTCAGAAAACTGCATTGATTATTTTTAATGCAAAGGTAGTTCAAATGTTGCGATAGTTTTTGATGATTTTTTGTATTTTAAAAAGGAGGCTTTCGAGCTTTGTAAATGGTTTTTTGTGTGGGAGTTGCAAGTTGAAATTCAACGGTTTGATGCAGCTAATTTAAAACTAAAAAATAAAAAAGTGAAATGGGTTTATCTAAATATGCTAGAATTCCCAATGTGTTATTTCCAAATTTGAGATGTTTTTATCTTAGCTATGACCTTACTTTCTTGAAGAGAATTTAAATTATAAGCGTTCTTCAATCCAATTTTTGAAACTATAAAAATTTTGTGGTGCAACTCCATGTCCAACAGGGTATTCAGAATACTTGTTTTGAAAGCCTAAATTGTCTAAAAAAGGTTTTGATTTCCTAGCCCATGTTACAGGTAGTACTTGGTCTACAGAGCCGTGGGAACAATAATAGGTTGTTTCAATTTCTCTAGAAATAGTGGTTGGTAATAATTCGGTGTTTATGTATCCGCTTAATGCAATTACATGCTGTACTTTATTTGGGTAGAAAAAACTTAGAGAATAGCTTAAAATAGCGCCTTGACTAAATCCAAGTAAAAAAGTTTTATTCGGATTTGTTTTGTACTTCGCTTTTATTTCATCAATAAAAACAGCTATTTGATCAATAGCTTCTTTGGCTTGTTCTAAGTCTGAAAATTTACCATTCATAGCATCAAAATTAATAGCATACCAAGCATAACTTCCAGAGCCCATAGATCGAGGAGCTTGTGCGCTAATAATTAAAAAATCGTCTGGTAGTTCTTCTGTAAAAGAAAATAAATCTTGTTCATTACTTCCGTAGCCGTGCAGTAAGATTAATAAAGGCGGATTTTTAATTGCTGTTTTGGGTGGTCTAACCAAATAATGCAAATCGCTCATTTTTATATTGCTTTTTTGTGGAAATTATAAGTTCTTATGCAAGACTTAAAATTGATTACCAAAGAATGGAATCTTTCTTCTTTCTTTTTAATTTTAAGATATTTGATTTAGGATAAGTTGCTCGTTTGCGTAAATTCCATATGCTTTACCTCTTAGCTTTTTATTTAAAAAAGGGCTATTTTTTGATGTTGATAAAATATGCTCCTTTGAAAATACATACTCATTTTTAGGATCAAACAAAGTAATTTCTGCTTTATTTTTTTCTTTAATAGAATGATTTTCTAGTCCAAAAATAGCTTTTGGTTTACTTGTAATATGGGCGATAAAATCATCTAAATCCAACACTGAATTTATTGCTCCAAAAAAACTCTCTAGACCTATTGCCCCGTCTTTTGCTTCGCTAAATTCTACTTTTTTGTTCTCGATATCAATGGGGTTGTGATCTGAGGTAATTATATCTATCACTCCAGATTTAATTCCTTTTTGCAATCCATTTAGGTCAGATTTAGTTCTTAATGGTGGGTTTACTTTAAAGTTGCTATCAAAACCATGCAATTCATCATCAGATAATATTAAATGGTGAGCAGAAACGCTACAGGTTACTTGGAGTCCTTTCTTTTTGGCTTCTTTAATTAATGCAACAGATTTTGTCGTAGAAATTGTGGGAATATGTAATTTTCCTCCTGTGTATTCTAGTAAAGATAAATGGCTAGAGATTTGTAGGTGCTCTGCCAAAGAAGGGTTTCCTTTTAGTCCTAATTTTGTACTGTTTATTCCTTCATTTGCAATTCCTTCACCAGCGATGGAATTATTTTTTGGAAAACTGAGCACTAACCCATCAAAGTTTTGAGCATATAAAAGCGCAATTTTCATTAAATTGTCATTAGCAATTGGTTTGTTATAATCCGAAAAAGCAATGGCTCCAGATTGTTGCATGTCATATAACTCTGCCATTTCTAAACCTTTGCTACCTTGTGTTAAGGCTGCAATAGGGTAGAGGCTTGTGGCAAATCCTTTTGCGTTGTTTATTAAAAATTCAACAGCAGATTTTGAGTCAATCACGGGATTTGAATTGGCGTTTACTGCCACAGAAGTGAAGCCACTTTTTGCTGCAACATTTAATCCATTGCTAATAGTTTCTCTTTCTTCAAAACCTGGTTCTCCAAAAGAAACACTCGTATCAAACCAACCGCAAGAAACATGCAAATTTGCCAGTGATACTAATTGGTAATTATCTTTGTTTTTTATGGAATCTTCGATTTTATCAATAATTCCATTCGTAATTAAAATGTCTTTTTTTTGATTGTGATATGGACTTGAAGGGTCTATAATTATTGCCGATTTTATAAGCGTGGTCATGGTTTATAGAATTTTAAAATCAAAAGTTCTAAAAGCAAAGATACAATTGCCAGCGTTAAAAACCATTTCCAAAGCCAATGAACTTCATATTTTTTATTAATTTCTTTAAAAATAGTAGGAATAGATGTAGCAATTGTCACTTTCTTGTTTGTTTTTTTTAATGCATTTAAATCCATAAAATTCAGCATGCTTTCTTCTTTTGGGTAATTGAAAGCTAATTTTTGAATTGTGTCATTGCCTTTTAAAATACTGTAAAATCCATTTTTTAATGGTTGTTCATTTGTTGTGATGCGAACTTTGTTTTGAAACTTTTTTTGCAAAGGAATAAAAGAGTTTACTGCGTTTGAGATTCTTAAAACCCTGTTTTTATTAAGTGCTGTTTCAATGTCAATATTATTTTCCATACCCGTTCTATAGAATAATTGCGGGTGTTTGTAGCTCATTTTTCCAAAATTATAAAAAACAGGCACTACTAAGGGAGATGTAATGAAGTTGCTGTTTTTTCTGTTCAAAGGACTAGATATCCAATAAATAGTGCCTTCAGCGTTCTTAATTTTCGATATAAAGGAAGTGCTGTCTTCAAACAAGACAATATTGCTTGCTTTTATTGAGGAAATAGGAAAGTGGCTTTCAGCAGTTGGGTATTGAAAATTAGTTACTTTTTTTGAAAAAACGTTTTGAAATAGTGGGTGCTTGTAATTGATATTTGTAATTTTTAGTTGCCCCGTTTTTTTAACTTTAACTTTTCCAGCATTTAAATTTTTAAATAAAGAATTGTATGTCTGAAAGTTTAAATTTTCACTTGGAATAATTACTAAGCTTCCTCCGTTTTTAGAAAAAGTTATAATTTTTTCTGATAAAAATTTTGGAATATATTCAACTTCGTTTAATATAATTAATTGCTGTTTTACTAGGGTGTTGTAGTTGGTGTTTTTAACGGAGGATTGTAAGAAATTAAATTCTTCTTTATTATAAATTTTAGAAAGAAAATCAGCTTGTTTTCCGATGGTTAAAACATTAATTTTTTGATTGTTTTTGAGTACGAAATAAAAGGTATTATCAAAGGAGAAAGTATCGCTAAAAGTTAGTGCTATTTTTCCTTTAAATTCTTCTTGATTTTGAATTTTAAATTGAATTTTTTTAAGTGCATCTTTTTCAAAAGAGGAGGAGCGTTTGCTGATAAGTTTTGTGCTGTTATAAACGGCTATTGGGATATTTTCTTTTAGTGTCCCTTGATTTTTGGTCAGTACATTTAATGTAAAATTAGTTGCATTTGAATTGCTAATAAAAACACTGTCAATGGAAATGTTATTTTTTATTGAAGCAGTGAGTTTTATGGCAGAAAAAGGAGCTGTTACATTTGTAAATTTATTTTCATAAACATTCTGAAAATCAGATATTAAAAAGACATTACTTAAATTTTTAGTTTCACTTTTTATTTTAGTGTTAAATTTTAGTAAAATTGTAGATAAATCTATTCTTTTTGAAGTTTCTTTAATATTTAACAACTTGTTTTTTAGTTCATTCTTGGTAATTTTATCATAAAAATTGGAATTTGTTTGAAGTGAAAAAAGTTCTTTCTCAGTAACATTTTCAATAATTTCTTGCGCTGCTATTTGCAATAAATTCCCTTTTTCTCCCTTGGTATTTGTGCTTAGGGAATTGTCTAAGTAAATAAAATTATGTTGTTTCGAATTTGATTTTTGATTGCTTAAATAAGGTTGTGAAAACGCAAAAATTATCGCTGAAAATAATAGCAGTCTTGTAGCTAAGATTAACCATTTTTTTATGCGAGAACTCTTACGACTTTGTTGCGCTAATTGTTGTAAGAAAGCAACATTGGTAAAAGGAACTTTTACAAATTTTTGTAGCTGAAAAAGATGCACTAAGATAGGAACAATCAGTAGTACTAATGAGTATAAAATTTCTGGATTTTTAAAAAGCATTATTTCCTTTTACATAATTTTAAAAAGCTAATCTATTACAAAATATATAAAGTTTATAGAAGTGTTGATTACTAATTAAAACTTTTCAAAAACACCCAATCCAAATAATGCAAAGTCATATTTTACAGGGTCACTTTTGTCTAGACTTCTCAAGCTTTTGTCTAATTCAGAGAGTGCTTTCCAATCGTTTTGCTTTCTTAAAAGTAATTTTAATTTTCTTGCGACGTTGCCTGAATGAACATCTAAAGGACAAGATAGGTTTGCAGGGTTGTGGGTTTGCCAAATTCCAAAATCTACACCTGCATGATCGTGTCTAACCATCCAACGTAAAAACATGTTAATTCTCTTTGCTGCTGAATTTTTTAAAGGATCAGAAACATGTTTTTGTGTTCTTTGTTGATGAGGAACTTCAAAAAATACTTGTTTTAAATTATGAATTGCATTTCTATAGGTCGTATCCTGACCTTTTATGGATAAGACGTTTTCTAACCCTTGGTGTTTCTTGTATATGTGGTGTAGTGATTTTATAAATTGCTCTAAGTCGATTGAATTAAATGTTCTATGGACAAATCCTTCCAATGATTTTAGATCACTTTTTTGATGGTTTGTCACAAAATCATAAGGAGCATTATCTAATAACCCTATCATTTTAGACGCGTTTCTTATAATCATCGTTCTATTTCCCCATGATATGGTTGCCGTTAAAAAAGCTGCGATTTCTATATCTTCTTTTTTAGAAAAAAGGTGTGGGATTTGAATGGGGTCAGATTCTATAAACTTGGGGTTGTTATATAGAATTACCTTTTCATCTAAAAACTCTTTAAGGGCTATTTTTTTCATTATTGTATTGTGTCAGGAATAAAAGAAAGGCATAGAAAAATTCCATTATAGGTTGCATGTAATAGGATTGACCATAGCAAGCCAAGTTTTATACGTATAAAACCTAAATAACCACCTAAAAGTATTTGAGGTAAGACCAAAAGAGGGCTTAATAGTACTACATTGGCTGTGATTTCAAAATTTGATAAATGAACAAATCCGAAGAGTAGTGTGAGTGTATAAAAAGCAATTTTAAATGACTTTGGGTTTTTAAATAGTTTCAGTGGTGCTCTAAAGATAAGTTCTTCAAAAACTGGCGCTAATATAACGGCAAAAAATGTGAGTTGTAATTTAGATAGCTTTTTAACCAATTCTTCCATTGCGTGTTTATTTAAATCAATCCAACCCATTTCTTCTACGATAACAAAAATCGGCCCGATGATAAAGCTTGTTAGGATACAAATTGCTAATAATTTAAAAAATACAGAAAATTTGTATTTTAAATTGGTGCTTTTATCTTCTTTTAAATTGGGGTTTTTTAAATAAGCGATAAGCTCTCTAAAGGTTTGTCTCATTGGTTTTTTGTGCTCGACTTATTTATAGAATTTTTCCGTCTTTCATGGTTAATTTTCGATCTGCCATATTTGCCAGTTCTTCATTATGAGTAATAATGACAAAGGTTTGACCAAATTCATCACGAAGTTTAAAAAATAGTTCATGTAAGTTTTTTGCAGATTCACTATCTAAATTCCCACTAGGTTCATCCGCAAGAATTACAGAAGGGCTGTTAATTAATGCCCTGGCAACAGCCACTCTTTGTTGTTCACCACCAGAAAGTTCGTTGGGTTTGTGATCTATTCGATGAGATAACCCTAAAAAAGTAAGAATTTCTTTGGCTTTTTTTGTTGTTTCTTGTTTCGATTTCTTTCCAATAAAAGCAGGAATACAAACGTTTTCTAAAGCAGAGAATTCTGGTAATAGTTGATGAAATTGAAAAATAAAACCAATATGGTTGTTTCTAAATGAAGAAAGTTCTTTGTCGGCTAAGTTTTTAAGTGAAATATTGTTTAATTCTAGTTTGAATTCTTCCGTCTTCAAGGGGCTGTCCAAGGTTCCTAAAATTTGTAGCAAAGTAGTCTTTCCTGCACCAGAAGGTCCAACAATAGCGACTATTTCTCCTTTTTTTATATGCAAACTAACTCCCTTTAAAACAGCTACATCTCCGAAATTTTTGTGAATATTTTCACCTATAATCATACTTGTAATTTTGTAACGAATGTATAAAAAAAGAGTTGAATTTTAATACTTAAAAAACGGATATCCTTATAAATAAAGAATATTTGTTTTTTAAAATTGTAGAAATAACTTTTAAAAAATATTTTTAAGGGTATTATAACCTATAAAATAAACCAATTTCACAGAAAAAGTATGCTTTTGAGATTGTGTTTTTCCTTTTTTATGATAAATTATAAAACCATGTTTCTTAATAAGGAAGACATCATGAAGTTTATAATGTTACAAGATGAACATGTTAAATTTTCTTTAAAAAAAATGAATTAATTTTTTTATGAAAATTAGGAAAGTTTTATATATGAATTTGTATTTTTGTTACCGTTTTTAAACATTTATAAATGAACTTACACGAATATCAAGGAAAAGAAATATTAAGCAGTTTTGGCGTTAGAATTCAACGTGGAATTGTGGCAAGCACTCCTGCAGAAGCAGTTGATGCTGCAAAAAAACTTACAGAGGAAACCGGTACAGGGTGGCACGTTATTAAAGCACAAGTTCACGCAGGTGGTCGTGGTAAAGGTGGCGGTGTTAAGTTAGCGAAAAATTTAGCCGAAGTTAAAAGTATTTCTGATGATATTATTGGAATGATGTTAATTACGCCTCAAACATCTGCAGAAGGAAAACTTGTAAACCAAGTTTTAATTTGTGAAGATGTCTATTATCCTGGAGATGCTGAACCAGATGAATATTATATGTCTGTTCTTTTAAATAGAGCAACAGGAAAAAACATGATTATGTACTCCACAGAAGGTGGAATGGATATTGAAACTGTTGCAGAAGAAACGCCCCATTTAATTTTTACAGAAGAAATAGATCCTTTATTAGGTATTATGCCTTTTCAAGCTCGTAAAGTTGCTTTTAATTTAGGTTTATCTGGTGTTGCATTTAAGGAAATGACAAAATTTGTTACCAATTTATACAAAGCATATATTGGTTCAGATTCTTCTATGTTTGAAATTAATCCGGTTTTAAAAACTTCAGATTCTAAAATTATGGCAGTAGATGCTAAAGTTTCTTTAGACGAAAACGCATTATATAGACATAAAGATTATGCGGTAATGCGTGATTTAAGAGAAGAAAATCCTATTGAAGTAGAAGCAAAAGCAGCTGGTTTAAACTATGTAGATTTAGACGGAAACGTCGGTTGCATGGTAAATGGAGCTGGTTTAGCCATGGGAACGATGGATTTAATTAAAGAATCTGGTGGTGAACCTGCAAACTTTTTAGATGTTGGTGGTACAGCTGATGCAGCTAGAGTTGAAACTGCTTTTGGAATTATTTTAAAAGACCCAAATGTAAAAGCAATTCTAGTAAATATTTTTGGAGGTATTGTACGTTGTGATAGAGTTGCACAAGGTGTTGTAGATGCATACAAGAGTATGGGCGATAAAATTACAGTGCCAATTATTTGTCGTTTACAAGGTACAAATGCTAGAGAAGCAAAACAATTAATTGATAATTCTGGTATGGAGATTATTTCTGCTACAGAGTTTCAAGAAGCTGCAGATAAAGTGCAAGAAGTTTTAGAAGCTTCTTAGTTTTAGTTAAAAAGATATTGAAAACGCCTTACAATTAATTTGTAAGGCGTTTTTTTGTGGATTGCATCTTTAGTTTGAAAGCAACT
Organism: Polaribacter sejongensis; assembly: GCA_949545755.1. GTDB lineage: Bacteria > Bacteroidota > Bacteroidia > Flavobacteriales > Flavobacteriaceae > Polaribacter > Polaribacter sejongensis_A. Next base: position 13,932 of record CATITK010000035.1, read on the forward strand.
TTAATTTTGATTATAATTTTTCCTTCAAAAGAGCAATTTCATCACGGAGTCTCGCAGCTACAATAAAATCTAATCCTTTGGCAGCAGCTTCCATGTGTTTGCGTTTTTCTCTGATGCGTTTTTCTATTTCTTCTTTTGGTAAATACTGCAAGTCTTGTTCTGCCGCCACCTGTTTTGCATTGTCATAGTGATAGCTAGAAACTGAAGATTTAGTTAAGGTGTCCTCAATTTTTTTATTAATTTGGGTCGGAGTAATGTTGTGTTTCGTGTTGTAAGCTATTTGTATCTCTCTTCTTCTGTCGGTTTCGTCAATGGTTTTTTGCATACTGTTCGTCATTTTATCAGCATATAAAATAGCCAGCCCATTAACGTTTCTTGCTGCTCTACCCACAGTTTGAGTTATCGATCGATGACTTCTTAAAAAACCTTCTTTATCCGAGTCTAAAATAGCTACCAAAGACACTTCAGGTAAATCTAAACCCTCTCTCAAAAGATTTACACCAATTAAAACATCAAAGATGCCCTTCCTTAAATCTTGCATAATTTCTACACGTTCTAGTGTATCTACATCAGAATGAATGTATCGACAACGGATGTCTACTCTTGCTAGATACTTCGTCAATTCTTCTGCCATTCTTTTGGTCAATGTGGTTACCAAGGTGCGTTCGTCTTTTTCTACACGAATATGAATTTCTTCAATTAAATTATCTATCTGATTTAAACTGGGTCTAATTTCAATAATTGGATCTAGTAATCCTGTAGGTCTGATAATTTGTTCTACAAAAACACCTTCTGTTTTTTGAAGTTCATAATCTGCAGGAGTTGCAGAAACATAAATTACTTGATTTTGAACACCTTCAAATTCTTCAAATTTTAAAGGACGATTGTCCATTGCAGCTGGCAATCTAAAACCATACTCTACTAGGTTTTCTTTTCGACTTCTATCACCGCCATACATGGCATGTGTTTGCGGAATGGTAACATGACTTTCATCGATGACCATTAAATAATCATCAGGAAAGTAATCTAACAAACAGAAAGGTCTTGTTCCAGGTTCACGACCATCTAAATAACGAGAATAATTTTCAATCCCTGAGCAATAACCCAATTCACGAATCATTTCTAAGTCGAATTCAGTTCTTTCTTTTAAACGTTTTGCTTCTAAATTTTTACCTATTTCTTTAAAATAATCGACCTGCTTAACCATGTCTTCTTGAATTTGATGAATGGCATTTTGTAACACATCTGGAGAGGTTACAAATAAGTTTGCGGGATAAATAATAAGTTCTTTGAAGTTTTCTATAACTATATTGCTCTCTAGATCAAACGCTTCTATTTCTTCAATTTCATCACCAAAAAAATGGACTCTGTATCCATTATCACCATAGGACGGGTAAATAGTGACAACATCACCTTTTACTTTAAAGGTTCCGCTTTTTATTTCGTGTTCCGTTCGAGAATATAAACTTTGAACAAGTTGATGTAAAAATTTTGTTCTAGCAATTTGCTTATTTACCTCAATAGGGATTATATTTTTTTTAAATTCTGTGGGATTTCCAATTCCGTACAAACAAGAAACAGAGGCAACAACCAAAACATCTCGTCTACCAGAAAGGAGGGAAGAGGTGGTGCTTAATCGCAAGCGTTCGATGTCTTCATTAATGGATAAATCTTTTTCAATATAAGTTCCTGTTACAGGAATGTATGCTTCTGGTTGATAATAATCGTAATAAGAAACAAAATATTCTACCGCATTTTCAGGAAAAAAAAGTTTAAATTCGGAATACAGTTGGGCTGCTAATGTTTTATTATGAGCTAAAACTAAGGTTGGCTTTTTTACTTCTTTGACGACATTCGCCACCGTAAAAGTTTTTCCGGAACCAGTTACACCAAGTAGTGTCTGAAATTTTTCACCTCCAATAATATTTTGTGTAAGATCTTTTATTGCTTGGGGTTGATCTCCAGTAGGAGAAAATTCTGATACCAATTTAAATTCCATGGTGTAAAAATACGGATACTTTGTAAAAAAGTATCCGTATTTGTATCTAATTTTTGTGATTAAAAAGAGGTGTTTTTTTTACAAATCTCTCTTCTTTAATAGTACATAAGACATATAAATAAAGATAAAAGTCCAAACTAAAACAATAAGGATTGTAGCAACTTCTACTTCATAACTTTTAGTAAAACCCCCCATTTGTTTTGCGAGATTTTTTACAATACCTAATTTAGAACCTGGTTCTTTAATGAGATTACTCATCGCTTCTAAAGGAAGCCAAAACATAGCGTTAGAGGCTTTAACCATTGCTTCTTTAGCATCTTTAAATAACCACAAAGCAACTAGCCAATAAGCTCCTTCTATCATCCACCAAATAACCATTGCTCCAATTGCAAAAGCAGAACGCTTGACAAGAATTCCTAAGAACAATCCAAAGGAGAAAAAACCAACTAGTTTCACGAAAAAAGCAACTAAATATTCTAAATCAGAGGTGATAATTGAAAGTTTATTATAATCTGAATAAAATAATCCTAAGACTAATGAAACAATAAAAACAAAAATTGTTGAAATTGCAGCAAAAACGATCACTGTATAAAATTTAGATAAGACAAATTGTTTTTTACTTAGTCCGTCAATTAAATTTTGTTTTAGTGTTTTATTACTGTATTCATTCGCCATCATGGATACAATAACTAAGAGTAGAAAAAATTTTAAAGTAGCAGCAACATAGGTGTTAAAGTGCCAGATATACGGGAAATTGAAAATTCCTTGTTCTGCTAGATGTATGGTTTTTCCAAAAAAAGGAATTTTTACAGCGGCAATTAGGGCTATAGAAACTAAAAGGCCAAAATAGATTATAATCAATACTTTACTGGCAGTATTGTGTTTAAGCTTATGAAGTTCGATTGATAGTAGTCTTAACATGACTTTGCCTTTTATGAATTTTTATTAGTTAAATCTAAGAATTGTTCTTCTAAACTTGGCTTGCGTTTTACTAAGTGAGATAATATGATGCCTTTTTTAAATAGAAATTCATTTAACTCTGTTGAAGAAATCTCCCTATTTAAAGTGGTAATAATAGTTTCTTGATTCTTATTTATCTTACCAATTGCAGGATGCCCTTTTAAAGTTGCTATTAACTTTTCTTCATTAGATTCAACCTTTAATTCAAAGAAACCAATTGAAACTGTCATTTCATCAACACGACCGCTATATAGTTTTATGCCTTTTCTAATTACGATTACATGGGAACATACTTTTTCAACTTCATCTAATAAATGAGAAGCTAATAGAATAGTTGTCCCATTTGAAGCAATACTTTTTATAATTTGACGGATTTCATGAATTCCTTGGGGATCTAAACCATTTGTAGGTTCATCTAAAATTAAAATTTCTGGATCGTTTAAGAGTGCAGAAGCAATTGCTAAACGTTGTTTCATTCCTAAAGAGAATGTGCTAAACTTGCTGTCTTTTCTCTCAAATAGATTTACAGTAGTTAATTTCTCGTCAATTTTTCCTGATGATATTCCTTTAATTTTACAAATCAATTCTAAATTTTGAGTTGCAGTCATGTAAGGGTAGAAATTTGGTCGTTCAATAATTGCACCTACCTTTTTTAGTGCTTCATGCGTAGATATTTTTCCGTTAAACCAAGAAAACTCACCAGAGGTGCGGTTTACAACATTTAAAATAATACCTAAAGTAGTGGATTTTCCACTTCCATTTGGGCCTAAAATCCCGTAAACATTCCCTTTTTGTATATCAAAAGAAAGCTTGTTTACTGCATGAACTTGTCCGTATTTTTTATCAAGATTTTTAAGTGATAAGATCGTTTCCAAATAAATTATTTTAATCGTTTATCAGTGTAAGACGACTAATTTACAATTTTGTTACTGAAAAAGTATTTGTCTATGGGATTAATTACTTAATTGTTGATTAATGGCTAGTATACAATAGATGGTTAAAAAAATAAACGATTAAACGAATGGATAAAGCTTAATACTCATTATAGTCAAAATCATCAAAATCACCAAATTCGTCATCGATGTTTCCATCATCTCCAAAGCCGTCATCTAACTTTTCTATAACAAATTCTTTTTCTGGAGCTTCACTTGGAACCTCTCCGACAGTTAGAATAATTTGGGGTAAATCTTCTTTTATGTCTTCAGAAATCTCAATAACTTCTACATAGAAAGTCCATAGATTTAAGAAGTCGTAAACGTAAATTAATTTGTTGTTTTCTTTTGGCAAGGTCTTGTTTAGAATGCATTTTTGCATAGAAATGCCTTCTCCAACCTCTTCCATATTAAATAGCGGAATTTCTTCTCCTTGATTCCATTCATCATCAGTATTATAAAAAGAAGCCATTTCTTGTCCTCCAAAACCAAAGGACTTTGCAATCGTTAGGTGTAAAACTTCTAAATTTAATTGATCATCAACTAAAATAGTTCTGATTACATCTTTTTTTGTGTCTAAAATTATCCGTATTTTGTACATGGAATGCTTTAACTTTTATGCCGTAAAAATACAAATTTTTATATGTACTTTTACATTATAATAAGAATGATATGGATACAACTACTATTTTAAAAGCATTTAATGACCATTCTAGAAACACCTTAATGGAAACGCTTGATATTGAATATGTTGCTGTAGGTGATGATTTTTTAACCGCAAAAATGCCTGTAAATTCTAAAGTTTATCAACCTCACGGACAATTGCATGGGGGGGCAACCGCCGCTTTGGCAGAAAGTGTAGGTAGTGCTGCGTCAAATTTTTTTATTGAACGCGAAAGTCAGTTTATAAACGGAATTCAATTGTCTATCAACCATATAAAAAGCAAAAGAGAAGGTGTTGTTTTTGCTACAGCAAAGAATATTCATAAAGGGAAGACCACGCATTTATGGGAGGTAACCATTGTTGATGAAAATGATGAGCTAATCTCTATTGCTAAAATGACAAATATTGTTTTAACCAAGAAATAATTTATATTTTACTTTGAATATTATTTTTAATAAAATTAAAGAATCTTACAAAAAAAACACCCCTTTTGTAGGATACAGAAAGCCTAATTCAGCAGTAATTTCTGCTTTCTTTATGAAGGATGATACCCTTAATATTACATCTGATTTTAGCGAAACCGGATTTGTCTTTGCACCTTTCAATCGTGAAGAGAATGCTATTTTATTTCCTAAAAAAAATGCAGAATTCATAAGTGAAAAAGGATTGTTTGATGAATCTTTTTCTTTAAATGATACTTGTCTAAACAATAGTAATTCTGATAAAAATGAACACCTTTTATTGGTGGAAAAAGCACTTAATGAAATCAATAACAGTGAACTCTCAAAAGTAGTTGTATCTAGAAAAGAAGCAATTCAACTTGATGATTTTGAAGTATTGCTTACTTTTAAAAAAATATTAAAAATCTATACCAATGCTTTTGTGTATGTTTGGTTTCATCCAAAGGTTGGTTTGTGGTTCGGGGCAACTCCTGAAACCTTGTTAAATATTTCGAATAGAAACTTTAAAACAATGTCTTTAGCAGGAACTCAAGTTTATGATGCTTCCTCTGAAGTTGTTTGGAAAAAGAAAGAGTTAGAAGAGCAACAATTGGTGACTGATTTTATAAAAAAACAATTAGAACACGTAGCAACGACTCTTCAAATTGATGAAAAAGAGACAATTAGAGCAGGGGATTTGTTGCATTTAAGAACGAAGGTTAAAGGAGTCTTAAGTAAAGATGCTAGTTTAAAAGAGTTGATTAGAGGATTGCATCCAACTCCTGCAGTTTGTGGACTACCAAGGGAAAAAGCAAATAAATTTATCAATCAAAACGAAAACTATAAGAGAACATTTTATACAGGTTTTCTAGGGGAATTAAATCTTGAAAATAAAAACTCATCATTATTTGTAAATTTAAGATGCATGCGTATTGAAGACAAAATAGCTTCTGTATATGTTGGTGGAGGAATAACAAAAGATAGTACTTCTAAAAAGGAGTGGCAGGAAACGATGGCCAAAACAAAGACCATGAAAAAAGTACTATAAACAAAAATATACATATAAAACCTAAGTTTTATATGTTTGTTTTATCACTTTGTGTTTTGAATATAGGAGGAACACTCCAAAATATCGCTAGTAATTGAACCCTAAAATTCATGTAGGACATTAGTATAAAATTACTATTGTTTTGTATGGCGATTAATTACTTTTTCTTAGTAAAGTTATGCGCAAAAACAGGTTGTAACTTAAATATCATCAAAAGAAATGTCTGTAAAACTTTCTGTAGAATTTCCGTCTTCAGTGGTTTCTTTGGTTATTTCTTCTTCCTTTTTAAAATCTTTTTGGTGACGCTCACTAATTACTTCGCTACCTTTTTCATTTAAAATGTAATCGGTTGCTTTCCCTAACATTTCTTTAAAGTCACTAAAATCTTCTTTGTATAAGTAAATTTTGTGCTTTTGATAATGAAAAGTTCCATCGTCGTGTGTAAACTTTTTGCTTTCAGTAACTGTTAGGTAGTAATCATCTGCTTTTGTCGCCCTTACATCAAAAAAGTAAGTTCTTCTACCTGCTCTTAACACCTGTGAGAAAATTTCTTCTAGCTCAACTCTTTCTGCTCTTTCTGCCATTTTTTTTTTTAATAATAATTATACAATCTTTTTTATGCTTAACAAATCTAACAAAATATTTAATGTAGCAATGTTAAAGATTAATTTTCTTTTTCTAAAAGTTGTTTTTCATACAAATATTTATAGTAGCCTTCTGTGGCTATTAATTGATTGTGAGTTCCTTGCTGTATGATTTCTCCTTGTTCTAAAACAATAATTTTATCTGCATTTTTTGCAGATGAAACTCTGTGACTAATTATAAAAGTAGTAATATTTTTAGAAATTTGCGTTAAATTTGATAAAATTTTCTCTTCAGTTTCTGTGTCTACTGCTGATAGGCAGTCATCAAAGATCAAAATCTTAGGGTTTTTAATAATTGCTCTTGCAATGGAAACACGTTGTTTTTGACCACCAGAAAGTGTTACCCCACGTTCTCCTAAAATGGTTTTGTATCCTTTTGGAAAATCGATAATATTTTTATGTACATCTGCGTTTTTTGCAGCGGCTATAATTTCTTCTTCTGTAGCCGAAGCCTTTCCAAATTTAATATTGTCTTCAATACTTTCTGAAAACAGAAAAGGATCTTGAGGTACAAAGCCAATCTGACTTCTAACATCGTCTAAATTAATTTCTTTTATGGGCTTATTGTCCAATAAAACGGTGCCAATTTTTGTGTCATATAATCTTGAAATTAATTCAATAATCGTAGATTTTCCAGCGCCTGTTTTGCCTAAAATTGCTAATGTTTCTCCTGGTTTTACTGAAAAACTAACATTTTTTAAAGCAGTAATATTTGTATCATCATAGGTGAAAGTGACATCTTTAAAAGTAACGTTTCCTTTTAGCTCTGAAGAAGAACTATTGGTGTTTTGTATTTCTGGAACTTGCTTTAAAAATTCATTAATTCTTGCTTGAGAAGCCTCTGCTTGCTGTATTGTTGAAGTGACCCAGCCAACAACTGCTACTGGCCATGTAAGAATATTTACATATAACATGAATTCTATAATTGTGCCAATTTGAATTTCGCCGTTGATGTACTGTTTTCCTCCAACATAAATGACCAATAAATTACTAATTCCAATCAATAAAACCATCAATGGAAAAAACAGTGCATTTGCTTTTTGTAGATGAATATTTTTTTCTTTACTCTCATCAGCGATTGTATCAAAATCTTTGATAATTGTAGCTTCAATTCCGTAAGATTTTACCACATTAATACCAGAGAAAAACTCTTGATTAAACGTTGTTATTTTCGATAAATATTCTTGAACAACAGTACTCCTTTTATGGGTAATTTTACTTAAAATGAATATTGAAATTGAAAGTAATGGAAAAGGAATTAACGTATACATGGTTAGTTTAACATCGATACTTATCATCTGGGTAAAACCAACAGCAAAAAGTACAATCATGTTAATACTATACATTATTGCAGGACCAACATACATTCTGACTTTAGAAACATCTTCAGAAATTCTGTTCATCAAATCACCTGTTCTGTTTTTTTTGTAAAAATTAAGTGACAATCGTTGGTATTGTTGATAAATTTCGTTTTTTAAATCAAATTCGATTAATCTTGAAGTAACAATAATTGTCTGTCGCATTAAGAAAGTGAAAAAACCTGACAATACAGCAACTCCAATAATAATAAGTACATTTATTAATAATTGAGTTTCTACTTCCAAAAGTAGTTGTTCAAGAGCTACTTTGGGTAAATGATCTTCCTTTGCTTTTAGGTACTCTTCGACACTATTTAAAGAATTACTTACTAATGGCGGTATTCTTAATGCTAAAAGTTTCCCGAAAACAGTAATTAAAACACCAATTAATAAACGCCATTTATATTTAGAAAAATATTTATTTATGTATTTGAGTTCTTTCAATGCATCGTTAATTTAAAAATAAAGTTATAATTAATAGGGTGTTTGAAAACATGTTTTGTTGAAAAACAGCGTACGAAGATACAAGATTAATGCGATAATTAATTCTTAAAAAAGAATTAAAAACGTGATAGAATAAAAGCAAATAACACTATTTTTGCAGCGAAATTTATACAAGTTCTTTAGAAGATGATTAACAGAAGACATATTAGAGTTAA
>CATITK010000036.1 GCA_949545755.1 Polaribacter sejongensis
ACAAAAAATAGCACTTTGAAAGCTAGAAAAAAACAGTATCAAAATTTTTAACTAAATTAGCAGAAACCTCTCTTAAATTTTGAGCGAAAAAGTTCATTTTTATTTGACTACATACACTTCTGAAATCAATAATTCTGGAGGTTCTGTCAAAGTCCATTGCATTGAAACTGGACAGCTATTCCCATCTGTAATGGAAACCTGATATTCTCCAGCAACCAAACCCGTTAAGTCTTCTTGATTCTCTTGCCCAGAAGGTACGATACCTCCATTCGTTGCAGTCCACATATAGGTATAAGGTGTTGTTCCACCTTGCACTGTAATAGCGATACTTCCATCATTCTCTCCAAAGCCCGATGTATTAAAATTATTATAATTTGATACATTATCAGAAAGCATTAAAGCTGCCGGGGCCGTAATAGTATAAGATTGATTAATTTGACAACCTGCACCTCCGTCATCTATAACAGCAACCGTATACATTCCTGCTGATAATGACTCAATGCGAGCTAAACTTGATGTAAAACCGAGAGGACCTGTCCATGAGTATGAATAATTTCCTGGTGTTCCACCAACGGCTTGAATGTCGATGAGGCCATCATTCACGTTGTTACAACTGGTAATCAAAGTTGAAGGGAGATTATTAATGGATAAAGGACTTGAGGGAGTGCTTATGGTTATTGATGATACTGTTGTTGATTGATTAAGATCATCTGTAATTACCACTTTAAATGTACCAGCAGGTACGAATTCAAAAAGAACAAATGAGGTTCCTATTTGGATTGTACGTTCTGAAAAACCTGGATCAAAGAATAATTCGTATGTGTAAGGAGGTGATGTTGGTTGATCAAGGGTGATTCTTATCTGCCCAGAAGTTGGAGAGTCTCCAAAACATTGTATGTTTTGATGAGCAGATAGATCTTCTGAGGCGGAGAGCGTTTGAGAAGATAGATTCGGAATTATAAAAAGTAAAAAAAACAGGAACAACAGTTTAATACTCTTCATATTTAATGAAGAATAACTAGATGCAGCACTCTTATGAGCGCTTAACGACAAGGTGGGGGAGTTAAATATTGAAACAAATTTTATTTTATTATTTATAATAAACATAAAAATAAGTTTAGAGTTAACCCAATAAAACTTGAAAAAAGGGAAGAGCTTTGAATAAAAGAATAAAAACTCCCTATACTTTTCAAGAGTTCAAATATATTAAATATATCGTATTTGCCAAGTTTACAATCGTAAAAAAAAAAGACAATTAGTCTCAATAGTATTTTATTTATCTCTTTAATAGTTTGAGGCCTCTTAATGAGATAAATACAAAACCTGTTTTTTTTTAAAAAATATGCTAACAAAAAGTAAGTTATTTAATTTTTTCTTTTTTTGAATGCTAAATTGAAAAGAACAAATCAATATCTTGATGTAGATTGATATGCGAACTATTTTGTGTGATCTGTAAAAAAAATAGCCATCAATTTTTACAGATGCGACTGCATTTGTTTTGAAGAGTAGGTTGCTACATTTCTTAAATATTGTGTATCCTGAACTTGTTTTAGTAACTTAGTAATAATGGGAAACCTTCTATTTAATAAAAAGAACTTTTTTCATGCACTATTAATAGCTTTATTGTAATATTATAGATTATTTTCGTTATTGTTTTAATAGTTAGTTTTTATTTTCATTGAGTTATAGAAATTTTATTTTCACTTTTTTTGTATTTACAATTTGTTCTTTTAAGGCGCAGGTTGGAGGAGAAGAAGTATATCAATTTTTAAATATATCTTCTTCGGCAAGACAAATTGCTTTAGGAGGAGAAGTTTTAACGCTTTTGAACGACGTAAATCAACCGATTTGGAATCCTGCAGTTATTTCTCAAGAAATCGATCAAAAACTTTCTGCAAACTATACTAGTTATTTGGCTGGAATAAATATAGGTTCTTTGTCCTTTGCTAAAACCATTTCAAGAAGATTCGGCACCCTACACGGAAGTGTTAAATATATTGATTATGGTTCTTTAATAGGTGCTGATGAGCAAGGAATAGAAACAGGTAATTTTAAGGCCAATGATATTGCTATTTCGCTTGGTTATGCTTTTAATATTTCTAAAACAAATTTATTTATTGGTACTAATATTCGAATTATAAATTCTAATATATCATATTTTTCATCGGTTGGTGTTTCTTCAGATTTAGCTATTTTATATAACAGTCCATTTAAACCTTTTGTTATTACCTTTGTTGCAAGGAATTTTGGAGTCCAGATAAAAACATTCAATGGAGAAAAAGAAAAGTTACCTTTTAAATTGGCTTTAGGAGGTTCTTATAAATTAGAGCACGTTCCTTTAAAATGGTACGCTACTCTTGATAATCTTCAAAAATGGGGGATCTCTGTTCCCAATCCTTCAAATCAAACCACGGATTTCAATGGGAATATTACTGAAGAAGAAGTTGATTTTTTTGGAAATGCACTGAGACACTTGGTTATTGGTGCAGAGCTGTTTCCTGAGCGTATAATCAATTTAAGATTTGGATATAACTTTAGAAGAGCTGTAGAACTTAAATTACAAAATGCAAGAACATTTAGTGGTTTTTCTTTTGGTTTTGGAGTAAAAATGAATAAACTTAAATTTAATTATGCATATTCAAAATTCCATTCCGCAACGAATGCGAGTACTTTTAGTTTGCAAATTGATTTAGATAGCACAAGATAAAATGAGTAAAAAAATTATTATAGCAATTGACGGGTTTTCATCAACTGGCAAAAGTACCATCGCTAAATTATTAGCAAAAAAATACAATTATATATATGTAGATACAGGGGCAATGTATAGAGCTGTTACTTTATTTGCAGAACAAAATAATTTTGTGGGTAAAGATTTTTTGAAAACAAAAGCTCTTATTTCAAATTTGAAAAATATTTCACTTTCCTTTCATTTTAATGCTGAACTGGGATTTGCTGAGATGTTTTTGAATGGTATAAATGTAGAAAAGGAAATTAGAACTCTCGGAATTTCTCAATTGGTTAGTAAGGTTTCGGCGATTTCTGAAGTGAGAAAAAAATTGGTTACAGAGCAGCAAATTATGGGAAAAGAGCAGGGTGTCGTAATGGATGGTAGAGATATTGGAACGGTTGTTTTTCCTAGTGCTGAATTGAAATTATTCATGACTGCTTCTGCAGATAAAAGAGCGAAAAGACGTTATAAAGAATTGATTGATCGCGGAGATAACGTTGATTTTAAAGACATACTTTTTAATGTTCAGGAAAGAGATCGGATTGATTCTACAAGAGAAGATTCTCCTTTAATGATGGCTGATGATGCTATTGAGTTTGATAATTCAGAGATGGGTATTCAAGAACAGTTTGAAAGAATTTGTGCTTTGGTAGAAAGTAGGTGTATATAATATTCACAAAGGGATTGCCACCAGCACAGGAGTGTTTTTTTAAAAATTAAGGAATATTTAAATATTTATGTGTTTGCAAAGAAATTTTCCATTTTGGATTTTTCATAACATAAGCTACAATTAATTCCGTCATTTTTTCTTTTTTAGACCATTCTGGTTGAAGAAAGAGCTGACACTTTTTACCCACTTTGGCTGCTTCTTGTTCTGCAAAATCAAAGTCAGATGTGTTGTGAATAATCATTTTTAACTCATCGGCTTCTAAATACACTTCATCTAAAGGTAGTTTTGTTTTCTTTGGAGAAAGACAAAACCAATCCCATTTTCCAGAAAAAGAATAGGCTCCAGAAGTTTCTATATGTGTTTTTATATTGTTTTTTTGAAGTAAATTTGTAATATAATCCATAGACCACATTAAAGGTTCACCACCTGTAATAACAACTGTGTTCGCATGTTTTTTTACGTTCTCCACAATGGTGTCTGCAAATGTAGGAGGGTGTAAATCTGCATTCCAACTTTCTTTAACATCACACCAATGACACCCAACATCACAACCTCCAACTCGAATAAAGTAAGCTGCAGTACCTGTATGAGCCCCTTCGCCTTGTATGGTGTAAAATTCCTCCATTAATGGAAGCATAATACCTTTGTCTACGAAGTCTTTTGTTTTTTTATCCATTGTCATTATAATAAACCCAAAGGTTTTAAAAAATGCAAAGGTAGTTTTTTGAGTATCAAGAATACAATGAAAAGGTGAATAAAAAAGACAGGAATGATTTTTTAAATACAGCTCGTAGCTATTGTAATTTTAAATGTGTGGATTATTAGAAATTTTAAGTTTATAAACTTGAGGACTTAAGAAAACAGACGGTATTTTAAAACAGCTTTTTTTTTTTGAAATAAGTTTCTCAATTTTAAACAAATAAATAAGATCTAATCCCTTAAAAATCAAAACAATTTTGTAAATTTGCATTCCTTTTTACGAGAACAGATTTATAAGAGGAAATGGACACAAAAATTTATAAAAACAACTCTTTGCGTTTTTATCGTTAAAAATCTGAATTACAATAAGATACAAGATTATTTTCAGGAAATGTCTGAAGAAACAAAAAACACTGAGGAGCAAGTAGTTGCTGCCGAAGTACAAGAAACAGCGACTGAAGCTGTTGTAGAAACAGTTGAAGAAACTGTAGATCCAAAACAATTTTTAGCTGATTTTAACTGGCACAAATACGAACAAGGTATTGAAGCAGTTGATGAGGAAAAATTAGTTGAGTTTGAAAAAGCGTTAGAAGGAACGGTAGGTTTCGTAAACGAACGTGATGTAATTGAAGGAACTGTAATTAGAATTACTGACAGAGACGCAATTATTGATATCAACTCAAAATCTGAAGGCGTTATTTCTTTAAACGAATTCCGTTACAATCAAGGTTTAGCAGAAGGAGATAAAGTAGAAGTATTAGTAGATAAAAGAGAAGATTCTTCTGGTCAATTAGTATTATCTCACAAAAAAGCAAGAGTTATAAAAGCATGGGAACGTGTTAACAATGCTCATGAAACAGGTGAAGTAGTTAACGGTTTCGTTAAATGTAGAACCAGAGGTGGTATGATTGTAGATGTTTTTGGAATCGAAGCATTCTTGCCTGGATCTCAAATTGACGTGAAGCCAATTAGAGATTACGATCAATATGTAGAGAAAACAATGGAATTCAAAGTGGTGAAAATCAATCACGAATTTAAAAATGTTGTAGTATCTCACAAAGCACTTATTGAAGCGGATATTGAAATACAGAAAAAAGAAATTATTGGTCAATTAGAAAAAGGACAAGTATTAGAAGGAATTGTTAAAAACATTACTTCTTATGGTGTCTTTGTTGATTTAGGTGGTGTTGATGGATTGGTACATATTACTGATTTATCTTGGTCAAGAATCAACCATCCAAATGAGGTTGTAGAATTAGATCAAAAATTAAATGTTGTAATTTTAGACTTTGATGATAACAAGTCTAGAATTCAATTAGGTTTAAAACAACTATCTGCTCACCCTTGGGAAGCTTTAAATACCGAATTGAAAATTGGTGATAAAGTTACTGGAGAAGTAGTTGTATTAGCAGATTATGGAGCGTTTGTAGAAGTAGAACAAGGAGTAGAAGGTTTGATTCACGTTTCTGAAATGTCTTGGTCAACGCATTTACGTTCTGCTCAAGATTTCGTAAAAGTTGGAGATAAAGTAGAAGCTCAAATTTTAACTTTAGATAGAGAAGACCGTAAGATGTCTTTAGGTATCAAACAATTACATCCAGATCCTTGGACAGATATCACAACTAAATATCCTGTAGGTTCTACTCACACTGGTACGGTAAGAAATTACACAAACTTTGGAGTATTTGTAGAATTAGAAGAAGGTATTGATGGTTTAGTATATATCTCAGATTTATCTTGGACTAAGAAAGTGAAGCACCCATCAGATTTTGTAACTGTAGGTGACAAATTAGAAGTTCAAGTTTTAGAATTAGATGTTGAAAACAGAAAGTTAAACTTAGGTCATAAGCAAACGCAAGACAACCCTTGGGATGCACATGAAGCTACGTATGCAATCGGTTCTAAGCACCAAGGAACGATCAAAGAAAAGAATGATAAAGGAGCTGTTGTAACTTTTGCTGATGCAGTAGAAGGTTTTGCGCCAACAAGATTCTTAGAAAAAGAAGACGGATCTAAATTAGATAAAGGAGACAGCATTGAATTTGTAGTTTTAGAATTTTCTAAAGAATACAGAAGAGTTGTTGTATCTCATACCTCTTTATTTAAAGAGCAAGAAAAAAGAAATGTAAAAGTTGCCGTTAAAAAAGCAGCCGAAGCAGAAAAAACTACCTTAGGAGATATTGGTGGTCTTGCAGATTTAAAAAAGAAAATGGAAGC
>CATITK010000037.1 GCA_949545755.1 Polaribacter sejongensis
TAAACAACACAACAACTTACAATGCCAAAAAGAAAAGACCTCAAATCAGTTTTAATTATCGGATCTGGACCAATTGTTATTGGACAAGCTTGTGAATTTGACTACTCTGGTTCACAATCGCTACGTTCTTTAAGTGAAGATGGAATAGAAACTATTCTCATCAACTCGAACCCTGCTACCATTATGACAGACCCTTCGATGGCTGATCATATTTATTTGTTGCCCCTAACAACGAAATCCATTATTCAAATTTTAAAAGAACATCCGCAAATTGATGCTGTGCTTCCTACAATGGGTGGGCAGACTGCATTGAATTTATGTATTGAAGCCGATGATAAAGGAATTTGGAAAGATTTTGATGTAAAATTAATTGGTGTCGATATTGATGCAATTAACGTAACTGAAGATAGAGAACAATTTAGAGAATTAATGTTGAAAATTGGTGTGCCAATGGCGCCCCAAGCAACTGCAACGTCCTTCTTAAAAGGAAAAGAAATAGCACAAGAATTTGGTTTTCCATTGGTAATCCGTTCTTCTTACACGCTAGGAGGTGCAGGAGCTTCTATTGTATACAAGCCAGAAGATTTTGATCAACTATTAAGTTTCGGTTTAGAAGCATCACCGATCCATGAGGTGATGATTGACAAAGCAATGATGGGATGGAAAGAATACGAATTGGAATTATTGAGAGATAATAATGACAATGTGGTGATCATCTGTTCTATAGAAAATATGGATCCTATGGGAATTCATACTGGAGATTCTATTACGGTTGCTCCCGCAATGACATTGTCAGATAAAACCTACCAAAAAATGCGCGATATGGCAATTCATATGATGCGTTCTATTGGAGATTTTGAAGGAGGATGTAACGTACAGTTTGCCGTTTCACCAGACGAAAAAGAAGATATTATTGCCATTGAAATCAATCCACGTGTTTCTCGTTCTTCTGCTTTAGCTTCTAAAGCAACTGGATATCCGATTGCAAAAGTAGCTACAAAATTAGCCATTGGGTATACTTTAGATGAATTAGAAAATGGAATTACAAAATCTACTTCCGCTTTGTTTGAACCAACACTAGATTATGTAATTGTAAAAATACCGCGTTGGAATTTTGATAAGTTTGAAGGTTCTGATAGAACTTTGGGCTTACAAATGAAAGCTGTTGGTGAAGTAATGGGTATTGGACGTTCGTTCCAAGAAGCATTGCACAAAGCAACACAGTCTTTAGAAATTAAAAGAAATGGTTTGGGTGCAGATGGAAAAGGCTACACAGATTATAACCAAATTATAGAGAAATTAACCAACGCAAGTTGGGACCGTGTTTTTGCTATTTATGATGCCATTGCCATTGGAATTCCACTGACTCAAATTTATGAGATAACAAAAATTGACATGTGGTACTTAAAGCAATACGAAGAATTGTTTCAATTACAGAAAGAAATTTCTACCTATACAATTGAGACCATTCAGAGAGATTTATTGTTAGAGGCAAAGCAAAAAGGATATGGAGACCGACAAATAGCACACATGTTGCGCTGTTTAGAAAGTGAAGTATATAGCAAAAGAGAAGAATTAAAAGTACAACGTGTTTTTAAATTAGTAGATACTTGTGCTGCAGAATTTAAAGCGAAAACGCCTTATTATTATTCCACCTTTGAAAATGAAATTGAAACAGCAACTGGCGAAATTATTATTGCCAACGAAAGTATCGTTACTCCAAAGAAAAAAATAATTGTTTTAGGATCTGGACCGAATAGAATTGGACAAGGAATTGAGTTTGATTACTGTTGTGTTCATGGTGTTTTAGCTGCGGCAGAATGTGGTTATGAAACCATTATGATTAACTGTAATCCAGAAACGGTTTCTACTGATTTTGATACCGCAGATAAATTATATTTTGAGCCTGTTTTTTGGGAACATATTTATGACATCATTCGTCATGAGAAACCAGAAGGAGTTATTGTACAATTAGGAGGGCAAACCGCTTTAAAGTTAGCTGAAAAGTTAACAAAATACGGAATTAAGATTATTGGTACTTCATTTGAAGCTTTAGATTTGGCCGAAGATAGAGGAAGTTTTTCTACCTTGTTAAAGGACAATAACATTCCTTATCCAGAATTTGGAATTGCAGAAACTGCAGACGAAGCACTGGTTTTAGCAGATGAATTAGACTTTCCTATTTTAGTGAGACCTTCTTATGTTTTAGGAGGACAAGGAATGAAAATTGTCATCAACAAAGAAGAACTTGTGGCTCATGTGGTCGATTTATTAGGAAGAATGCCAAATAATAAATTATTATTAGATCATTATTTAGATGGCGCAATCGAAGCAGAAGCAGATGCAATTTGTGATGCAGATGGAAATGTGTATATCATTGGTATTATGGAGCATATAGAGCCTTGTGGAATTCACTCAGGAGATTCTAATGCAACTTTGCCTGCCTTTAATTTAGGGGAATTTGTGATGCAACAAATTAAAGACCATACTTATACAATTGCAAGAGAATTGAAAACAGTAGGTTTGATCAATGTTCAGTTTGCTGTTAAACATGATATCGTATATATTATTGAAGCCAATCCAAGAGCCTCTAGAACCGTTCCTTTTATTGCAAAAGCATACAAAGAACCGTATGTAAATTATGCAACCAAAGTAATGTTGGGTCATAATAAAGTGACCGATTTTAATTTTAACCCTCAATTAGAAGGTTTTGCAATTAAGCAACCCGTGTTTTCATTTAATAAGTTTCCGAACGTTGATAAGAAGTTAGGACCAGAAATGAAATCTACAGGAGAAAGTATCTTGTTTATTGATAGTTTAAAAGACGATCAGTTTTACGATTTATATTCAAGACGTAAAATGTATTTGAATAAATAAAAATTTCTATTTGATATAAAAACCTTCCTTTTGGAAGGTTTTTTTGCTTTAACAATCGTGTAAGATTTTTATTTAACTTTGTAAGGATCCATAAGAAAGATTTAGGTCTCCACTATTTTTAAACTTTGTAGAAGAGAGATGAAATTAAGATATGACCATAAAAAAATAAACGAATATTTTATAACATAACAGATAATTAAGCGTTTTATTTGCAGACACTAACAATTGTATCATGAGCTTTTTCAGAGTGCTTTTCGCTATCATTTTTCCGCCATTTGCTGTTATTGACAAAGGCTGTGGTTCTTTCTTTATCATTTTACTACTCACACTTTGTGGTTGGATACCTGGCGTAATTGGCGCTTTGGTTATTTTAAATAACCCTAAGAATTCGTTGTGAGTTTTATGTGTTTGGTTTGGGTGTTTGTTGCAGTTCTTAGTTTTGCCTAGTTATTTTAAGCGATAGTTTGTTTTATTTTTTTCTCCTAATTTATTAAATAAATTTAATTCCGTACCTTTTTTTAAATCTCTACTTGCTGTTGCAGAAGAAATACCTTTAAAGATATTCATATAATCTTTTCTTGTAAATTTTATTTTATTTAAAGAAACAAAATATTCTAATCTATCTTTTTCATTTAATGTACGATTATTGAAATTTAGCAACTCACTAATAGAATCATCAATTACACCTAACATATACTCAATAAATTTTGTTGAATCTCCAGATTTGTCACTTTCCGCTAAAGCTTTGTAGTATTTTTCTTGATCTTTATTAATCAAAGTTTCAAAAGGCAAAAATTCAAAGATTGGATATTTTTCCATTAAAATTAGAGTTTGCCATAATCTTCCCATTCTACCATTTCCATCCAAAAATGGATGTATAAATTCCATTTCGTAATGGAAAACACAACTTTTAATTAATTCTATTTCGTCTGACTTTTGCAAGTATTCAAAAAGATTTTTCATTAAGTAGGAAACATTTCCAAAAGGTGGTGCTAAATGCTGAATTTTTGAACCTTTTACAATTCCGACACTTTGATTTCTATACTTTCCTGAATTTTCAATTAAACCTTCCATTAAGTTTTGGTGTGCTTTTAAAAAGGACTTTTCTTTAGAAGGACTGTAATCCTCTAAATTTTCATAAATTTTAATTGCATTTAAAACTTCAAGGACATCTTTTTTTGGACCAATAACTCTTTTGTTTTCAAGAAGCGCAGTTATTTGTTCTTCGGTAAGTGTATTTCCTTCAATTTTTAAGGAAGAATGGATTGTTTTGATTCTATTCTGTTTTCTTAATTTAGGTGAAGGTTTGTTCAATAAATTAGCATTTACTTCTCCTACTTTCTCAGAAATAGAAGTTATCAATTTTAAAATTGATGATGTTATTTTGTAGGATGGTTTCATTAATGATACTATCATTTGATCTTATCAAAGATACAATCATTTAACTTGAATTATCTAAAGTGATAGGATTTTTTAATTGCGTAGATCGTGTTTATGTATAAGATTCATTGCGCTTTCCTCTTGTCAGACAGGTGTTAGTTCCTGCTAGCACATGCGTCTCGTATGTGCCGTTAGAAAACGAACATTATATTTTCTACTCTTTTTTATATTTTTCACCCAAACTGTCACGGGCAGTATGCACTTGCTAGCAGGCGAAAGAAGAAAAGAATTGGTTTTTATACTCGGCTCTTTGTTGTCGTTTCTTTATTTTATATGCCCAATCCCATATCTTCAATTTTATACAGATGATTGTGGTCGTGCATTAATAAATGTCTTAACATTATATAGGGTGTATACGTTTTGTATTCTGGATGAATGGCTAATTTGTTCCAATCATTTTTATTAAATGCTTTCGCTAATTCAATAGTTGTTTGTCTAATTTCAAAGAAATCGTCTAAAGATTTTTTCAAGTCCAGTTCCATAAAAAAATTCTTTTCAAAATTGTCACCTGATAAAGGTTCAATAATAGGTTTCTCCTTTTGTTTAAAATCTGACAAACGTTTTTGAAACCCATAAATGTCGCTAACTGCGATATGAGTTGCGTGTTCGTGAATTGACCACTTACCATTGATGATTTTTTCTTTATAAATTTTAGAATCAATTTCAGAAATCAATTCTTTTAATAATCTAGGCGTTTCAATTAAAGCACTTATTATCGTTTCAATTTCTCTGTTCATTTTTATACATATTCATTTGAGTTAGTGTATACATATTTCAGGACATAACGTTTGGTTATATGAAAAGTAGCAGAGTAAAAAGGCACTTATTTGCTATTTTATATATCGTGTTATGCCACGTTATTGTTAGAACTTCAAACTTAAACTAATTCCATAAGCTCTATAAGTAAAATCACCTGGCTTTTCATTTACTCCATAAAAAATGGGTTTTTCCGCATTATAAAAATTATAATCCCAAAATAAATTTAAATTAATATTAAAGGAGTCGAGTTTTTTAATTGGAAAAGATAATCCAAACCTTAAATTACCCATTCCGCTTTTAATATAATCTTTTAAAGAAATATTATAAGCCGTCAGAGTATATATATTTACATTATTATAATCTACAAAATGATAACGAAGTATTCCTCCAATTTTTAAAGAAGATATTTTCGGCTGTATCTGATGTTGAAAACCCCCAACCGTTCCTAAAGTCAGTTTATTTAAAATAGGGTAATTAATTGAATATAAAGCGCCGTAGGCGACTTTTTCATTTATTTTTAAGCTATTCCCTGATATTAAATTCCCGTTATTATCTAAACTACCATAATTGTACTCTACATCACTTGACACAATAAGTTCTAATTCTGCTGTAGAAAACCAAACTTTATCTAATTTGTCTTGAGATGATTTTGCTGTTTTAGATATTTGTCTCCCAGTATTTAATACATCAAAAATTGAAATTTTTGATTGACTAAAAATAGCGCCACTTAAAAAAAACAATATATACACTATATTTTTCATAAATTCTTTCATTTTAATTTCTAACTATTCTTACACCTGCTAGCGCAAGCGTCACGCTTGTGCCGTTAAACAAACTAAAATTATTCATATACTCTTATTATATTTTCTATTCTATTTCTTTTTTATCTTCTTACTCGTACTGGTCACGAGCAGGATGCTCGCGCTAGCGGGGGTTACCATTAGTTAATTATTCAGAATTTTATTTTTTCCAAGTTCAAATTCTTGTTCTGTGATAATTCCTTTTTCTTTCAAATTATGTAGTTTCTCAATTTCTTCGTTTATGTTTGAATTAGAAACATTGTTCTGATTTTTAGAAATATTTGCGAAACTTTCAGATTGCAATCTCAAGTTATTTTCTTTATATATTTCTTGATATTCAGTTATGGTATCTTTTAGTATTTTAGGTCTTTCAACAATCATATGTGTTGTTGCCCCTGATTCAGCAGCAGATTGGATAGCAACATTTCCAAATCCGAAAATTCTCCCTAAAAATGATTTTCTGTATGAAACATTATTAATTTTATCTAAAGGTGTTTCTTTTGAATTTAAAGAGAAAACTCCATATTCGTCGATAACTCTTAAACTTGTTACAATCCAAATATTAGACTTTCTTTCCAAAATTTTATAAATCAACCATAAAATTGCTGGTATAAAACTAAATATTCCAATTAACATAGTTCCAAATAAGAATATCAATATTGAACCAAAAATTGGCGGAATTAATGAAAACCAATGTTTTTTAACTGTTAAAATTATTTCTTCGTTTTTCTTTAATTTTGTTTTCATTCAGCATTTTTTTGATAATTAATGGTAACCAACTATATAACCCTATTGTTGGTATATTGCCTATAGCAAAACGATTCATTTTTCTTTTTTTTAATTCATTTTCCAGAAAACAGCACTTTTATGATTTCTTATAAAACCAATGTTTTGTTCGCTTTTCAACGTTTGCCGATAAAATTTGTGGGGGAGTACTACCCAAAGGTAGTTTTTTAGAATCAAAAAAATGTTAAAATATTTTTTTTTGGTGAAGTAACGGGAGGAAAGGACTTTATAGGAGAGTGAGTACGTTCTTTATGTGTTCTCAATTTTACCTGCTTGTCGCAGTAATTATGAAGTTTTTTTAGGTCAAAAAAATATCCCAAACAATTTGTTTGGGATAGTTGGTTATTTTTAAGATTCTGTTTCTGTTCTTATTTCAGGTTTTTTCTTCTCTTTTTTAATGCTAATGGTGAGTTTGTCTTCTTTTTCATCCAGTTCCATTGTAATGGTATCGCCTTCCGAAAGTTTAGAATTTACAATTTCTTCAGACAAAGCATCCTCAATGTATTTCTGGATGGCTCTTTTAAGCGGTCTTGCGCCATACTTTTTATCGAAACCTTTCTCTGCTATGTAATCCTTTGCTTTTTCGCTTAAGTTTAGTGTATAGCCTAAATCTGAGATTCTATTGAGTAATTTAGACAACTCAATGTCTATGATTGCATGAATGTCTACTTTTTCTAGCGTATTAAACACAAGGACATCGTCTATTCTATTTAAAAATTCAGGAGCAAAAGATTTCTTTAAAGCCCCTTCAATAACTGATTTTGCGTGGGCATCTGCCTGTGCTGTTTTAGAAGAAGTACCAAAACCAACCCCGCCACCAAAGTCTTTTAATTGACGAGAACCTATATTGGAAGTCATGATAATGATGGTGTTTCTAAAATCAATTTTACGCCCCAAACTATCCGTTATATGTCCGTCATCTAAAATCTGTAACAGCATATTGAATACATCTGGATGTGCTTTTTCAATTTCATCCAACAAGATGACAGCATAGGGTTTTCTACGTACTTTTTCGGTCAGTTGTCCTCCTTCTTCATATCCAACATATCCTGGAGGTGCACCAATTAAACGAGAAATAGCGAATTTTTCCATGTATTCACTCATGTCAATTCGAATTAAAGAATCATCAGAATCAAATAATTCACGAGCTAGAACCTTTGCCAACTGTGTTTTTCCGACTCCTGTTTGTCCCAAGAAAATAAAAGAACCAATCGGTTTGTTGGGGTCTTTTAGTCCAACCCTATTTCTTTGAATTGCTTTCACTACTTTGGTTACCGCTTCATCTTGTCCAATTATTTTTCCTTTA
This sequence comes from Polaribacter sejongensis, assembly GCA_949545755.1. GTDB lineage: Bacteria > Bacteroidota > Bacteroidia > Flavobacteriales > Flavobacteriaceae > Polaribacter > Polaribacter sejongensis_A. Next base: position 7,969 of record CATITK010000037.1, read on the forward strand.
ATGAGTTTAGGTAATTCGTGTAACCTGTTTGTTTCTGCTTCTGCAACTCTGTTTACAGGAATTCCTGTCATCATAGAAACAACTTCCGCTACATTGTCTTCAGTCACAACTTCTCTGTTCAATTTAGAAGCGTCATCCCATTGTTTTTGAGCAGAATTTAATGCAGCTTCAATGTTCTTTTCGTCATCACGAAGTTTCGCTGCTTCTTCATATTTCTGACCATTAACCGCCTTTGTTTTACGGTCTTTAATCACTTCCAATTGCGCTTCTAACTCTAACACTTGTTGTGGTACTACAATATTTGTAATATGAATTCTAGAACCCGCTTCGTCCAAAGCATCAATTGCTTTGTCGGGCAAGTACCTGTCGGTCATGTATCTGTTCGTTAATTTCACACAGGCTTCAAGGGCAGCATCCGTATAATTTACATGATGATGTTCTTCGTATTTATTTTTTATATTTTGTAAAATTTGAATCGTCTCTTCCACAGAAGTTGGCTCAACAATGACCTTTTGAAAGCGGCGTTCTAATGCACCATCTTTTTCAATGTTTGTTCTAAACTCATCCAAAGTAGTTGCACCAATACATTGGATTTCTCCTCTTGCAAGCGCAGGTTTTAACATGTTGGAAGCATCCAAAGAACCCGTTGCACCACCAGCACCAACAATGGTGTGTATTTCGTCAATGAATAAAATGATGTCTTCATTTTTCTCCAATTCGTTCATCAAGGCTTTCATGCGTTCTTCAAACTGACCACGGTATTTTGTACCTGCGACTAAGCTGGCTAGGTCTAAAGAAACCAAGCGTTTGTCAAATAAGATTCTAGAAACTTTTCTTTCTACAATTCGCAACGCCAAACCTTCCGCAATGGCAGATTTACCAACTCCAGGTTCTCCAATAAGCATCGGATTGTTTTTCTTTCTTCTGCTTAGAATTTGAGAAACACGTTCAATTTCTTTTTGTCTTCCTACAACAGGGTCTAGTTTTCCATTTACAGCCAAAGCAGTTAAATCTCTACCAAAATTGTCTAAGACGGGTGTTTTTGATTTCTTTATGTTTTTTCCTTTTTGAGCGGGCTCAAAAGGGTTCGGTTTTTCGGAAGCAAATTCATCTTCAGAGGGCGTTTCTGCAATCGGGTTTAAAGGTAGGTCTTGGTCAGCATCGTCTACATGTAATTGTTTATAAAGCGCCTTTGTTTCCTCGTAATTGATATGGTATTTATGAATTAGCTTTGTTGTTGGGTCATTTTCATTTCTTAAAATGCACAACAATAAATGTGCGGTGTCTATGGCATCACTTTGGTATAGCTTCGCTTCTAAAAAAGTCGTTTTTAAAGCTTTTTCCGCCTGTCTTGTTAGTTGTAAATTGGGTTTGTCTGTGTCTTGTGTAAAAGTAGGGTTTACAGGATTTAATTGCTCTAGTTTTTTACGCAACAAAATAAAATCAACATCAAATACTGTTAATATCTCTATTGCTTTTCCTTCTCCTTTTCTTATTAAGCCGAGTAAAAGATGTTCTGTTCCAATAAATTCGTGCCCTAAACGGAGGGCTTCTTCTTTACTGAATGTAATTACATCTCTGACTTTTTGTGAAAAATTATCGTCCATATTTCTTTCTTTCTAAAATTGATGCGTTGTAAAATTAGTCCTTTTTTTTGTAGATAATTACAAAAAAGTTGTCAATAGTAA
>CATITK010000038.1 GCA_949545755.1 Polaribacter sejongensis
ATGAAGATTTTTAAATTTGGAGGAGCGTCTGTAAAAGATGCAGCGAGTGTAAAAAATGTTACTCAAATTTTACAAAGTGAAGGAACAGAAAATACGGTTGTAGTAATTTCTGCCATGGGTAAAATAACAAATGCTTTTGAAGAAGTTATAGATGCGTATTATCATAAGAAAAATCATTTATCGGAAAAGTTAGGGTTTATTGAAACTTTTCATAAAACCATCATGAATGATTTGTTTGATGAGGGAGCTATTATTTATAGTGAAGTTGATATTCTTTTAGGGGAGTTAAATTGGTTTTTATCAAGAAATACTTCACAAAAATACAATTATGTTTACGATCAAATCATTTGCTTTGGAGAACTTTTATCGACCAAAATTGTAAGTGCTTATTTAACAAAAGTGGGTATTGAAAATAACTGGTTTGATGTTCGTAATTATATAAAAACGGACAGTAATTATAGAGATGCAAAAGTAGATTGGGATTTAACCCAAAATATGATTAGCAATAAATTAGATGCTTCTAAGCTGAATATTACACAAGGTTTTATCGCTGCAAATGATACAGAAAATACAACGACATTAGGAAGAGAAGGGTCTGATTATACAGCGGGTATTTTTGCCTATTGTTTAGATGCAGAAAATGTTACGATATGGAAAGATGTTCCGGGAGTTTTAAATGCAGATCCAAGAGTGTTTTCAGAAACTACTTTGCTGGCGCAAATTTCTTATGAGGAAGCAATTGAGATGGCATTTTATGGAGCATCAGTAATTCACCCAAAAACGTTACAACCTCTAGAAAGAAAAGAAATCCCCTTGTTGGTGCGTTCTTTTGTGAATCCTAAAGAAACAGGAACTAAGGTTTCTAAAGGTACAAGGCTAGTGCCATATATTCCTTGTTTTATTGTAAAGAAAGATCAAATTTTAGTTGCTATATCTGCATTAGATTTCTCTTTTATGGTAGAAAATAATATCAGTTATATTTTTCAAAAATTACATGACTATCAATTAAAAGTGAATTTAATTCAAAACTCAGCGATTAGTTTTTCTGTCTGTATAGATAATAAATTTAATAAGTTTGATGCTTTTTACAGCGAATTAAAAAAGGAGTTTAAAATAGAGGTTCATAAAAAAGTAGATCTATATACGGTGCGTCATTTCGATGAAAAAGCGACTGCAAGTATTGAGGCAAAAGGGAATGCTCTACTAACCCAAGTAAACAAGGAGACGGTTCAGATTGTTTTAGCAACAAATTAAAAATTGGGTCTTTGTTTTTTTAGTATGTTTGTAATCACCTCTAATTATAATTCATGGCATTAGTAACCTCTAAAGAGATTTCACAAGTAATTGGTTTGCAGAGATTTGGTTTCTTTGGGGATTTTATTGGGTGGATTTTGTTAAGAATACTTCGTATTTCTGCCATCAATAAAATCTACGACAGGAATAAAGATAAATCAGATTTAGATTTTTTAAATGGTGTTTTAGAGGATTGTAATATTAAATTTGAAATTCCAGAAGAAGATTTAAAACGAATTCCAAAAGAAGGTGCTTTTATTACGATTTCTAATCATCCCTTAGGAGGCATCGACGGCGTTTTATTATTAAAATTACTCATCGAAAAAAGACCCGATTATAAAATTATTGGTAATTTTTTACTACTTCGGGTGGCTCCTTTAAAGCCTTATGTAATGCCTGTAAATCCTTTTGAAAATAGAAAGGATGTAAAGTCTAGTGTTTCTGGAATTAAAAATGCATTGATGCATTTAAGGGGAGGAAGCCCTTTAGGTATTTTTCCAGCAGGTGAAGTTTCTACTTGTAAAGATGGAAAATTAAATGTAGACAAACCTTGGGAAGAAGGAGCTGTTCGCTTAATTAAAAAAGCCAATGTTCCTATAATTCCTATTTATTTCCATGCCAAAAATAGTCGCCTTTTTTATTTTTTATCAAAAATATCTGACACTTTAAGGACTGCAAAATTACCTTCAGAAGTCATGTCTCAAAAAGGTAGAGTTATAAGAGTTAGGATTGGGAAATCAATTTCAGTAAAAGATCAAGACAAGTATAAAGAGGTTCCTGCTTTTTATGAGTTCATTAGAAAGAAAACCTACCTGTTAGCCAACCCTTTTGAGAAAGTAAATAAAATAATTTCTACACAACATATAAAAATTAGGAAAGCTACCAAAAAAATAACCTCACAAAGAAATACTCTTTTATTTGTTAATGAAGTAAAGGCTTTAAGAGCAATCGATGCTCGGTTATTAGAAAGTAAAAATTATGAAGTGTTTTTTGCGAACGCTAAAGACATTCCTAATTTATTACATGAAATTGGAAGATTACGTGAAATTAGTTTTAGAGCAGTTGGAGAAGGCACAAACAAGTCAATTGATTTGGATCCATACGACAAGTATTATTCCCACTTATTTTTGTGGGACAGAGAAGCAAATCTTTTAGTAGGAGCCTACAGGATGGGGCTTGGAAAAGAAATTTACAAAAAATATGGTATTAATGGTTTCTATATACAAACCTTATTTAAAATAGAACCAGAATTACATCAAATGATGAGTAATACCATAGAAATGGGCAGGGCTTTTATTATTAAAGAATATCAGCAAAGACCAATGCCTTTATTTTTATTGTGGAAAGGAATTGTACATGTAACCCTGCGTTATCCAGAATATAAATATCTAATGGGCGGTGTTTCTATAAGTAATCAATTTTCAGATTTCTCAAAATCATTAATGATTGAATTTATGAAATCTCATTATTACGACCCCTACATTGCACAATATATTCATCCGAAGAAAGAATATAAAGTAAAATTAAAAGATGGAGATAAAGATTTTGTGTTTGACGCAACCAAGGCAGACATGCAAAAGTTTGATAAATTTATCGATGAAATTGAGCCAGGAGCCCTAAGGATTCCTGTCTTGATTAAAAAATATGTGAAACAAAATGCACGTTTGGTCGCGTTTAATGTGGATCCAAAATTCAACAATGCGATTGATGGATTAATGTATATTAAGGTCTCAGATATTCCAGAAAGCACCGTGAAACCTGTAATGGAAGAGTTTCAGGTAGCCTTAGAACGTAGAGCAATAGTGTTGTAGAATACTTAAAAACAACAAGCGGGTTTTGATTTTTAGTTTTTTTAAATAATTATTTTCTCTAAAAAAAAGTACTTGAATACATCTTATCTGATGTAAATCAGTAAGATATCATTGATATAGATCTATATGTATATCGATTACTAGAAATTAATTAAATAAAACTTCTTTTTTTTTTTGGTAAAGTTAAAATCTATCATATATTTGCAGCCGCTAAGGGCAATTAGCTCAGTTGGTTCAGAGCATCTCGTTTACACCGAGAGGGTCGGGGGTTCGAATCCCTCATTGCCCACTTCAATTTCAATCCTAATGATTTTTTTCATTAGGATTTTTTATTTGTTAAAAAAAAGCAAAATTTATTTCAATGTTTTTTAAGTAACAATAAGATCTAACACTTTCCATAAAACCTTGTTTAAGGTTAATTTTTTAGAAAATAAAACGGTAATTAATTATTGCTTCTCAAGTGAAGACAGGGCGTCAATTTCAGAACGTTTTTTTTACTTTTAAGACTTTTTCCTCTTTTCAAAATTTGTATATTAGCCACTCAAATTTTATTGAATTAGAAGTGGTAGTTTCAATATTAAATCATGAAATAGGAATGATGTGATCTCCAAAAGGTCTTTGAGGCCTTTAGGGATAAAATCATTAAGGTAGTGAAAATAATAGAAGAATAAAGTGTCAAATTTTAGAGACATTTACAAGAAAAAAAAACTAAAAATGAAGAACTTTGCACTCTTAGGTGCTGCAGGCTATATAGCTCCGCGACATTTAAAAGCCATACAAGACACTCAAAATACGTTGATTGCTGCCTTGGATAAATTTGATTCTGTTGGAATTATGGATCGATATTTTCCAAAAGCAGATTTTTTTACAGAATTTGAGCGTTTCGATCGCCATATAGAAAAGTTAAAAAGAAACCAGCATATTAACTTGGATTACGTGAGTATTTGTACACCAAATTATTTGCATGATTCTCACATCCGAATGGCTTTGCGAACAGGTGCGAGTGCTATTTGCGAGAAACCAATTGTTTTAAATCCTTGGAATATTGATGCTCTAGAAGCGATTGAAAAAGAATCTGTAGGAAGTATATATACGGTTTTACAATTAAGATTACATGCTGCGATTATAGCCCTAAAAGCAAAAGTAGATACAGCAGTAAAGAACGGTAAATATGATATCGATTTGACTTATATCACTTCTCGAGGGAAATGGTATGATGTTTCTTGGAAGGGTGATGACAGTAAATCTGGAGGTATCGCTACTAATATTGGTGTTCATTTTTATGACATGCTAAGTTGGGTTTTTGGAAATATACAAGAAAACAAAGTGCATCTTCGAGAAAAAAACAAAGCAGCTGGTTTTTTGGAATTTGAGAATGCCAGAGTTCGTTGGTTTTTATCTATTGATGAAACTGATTTGCCCAAACAAATTGTAGAAAAAGGACAAAAGACATATAGATCGATTGTTATTGACGATAAAGAACTGGAATTTAGTGACGGTTTTACAGAGTTGCATACAAAAAGTTATCAGGAAATTCTTAAAGGGAACGGGTTTGGTTTGAAAGATGTTAGAAAGTCGATAGAAATTGTACATGATATCCGAAATGCTGTGATTAGCGAAAACGGAGAAAAACACCCTTTTGTATAGTTTTGTATTCTAGCTTGCTTAAAAAGCAACAAAATGGTGTGTAAAATTTTAATAAATATTACTTTAGTTAACTTCTCTCGTTTTAAATAACAACTTATATGCATATAAATTTTTCAAAAAAGAAAGTCCTAGTAACAGGTGGAGCAGGTTTTATCGGTTCTAACTTGTGTGAAGCATTAGTGAATAAAGGAAATAAAGTTATTTGTTTAGATAATTTTGTAACAGGAAAAAGAGAAAATTTATCGGCAATTATAAACAACTCAAATTTTACATTAATAGAGGGAGATATTAGAGTTTTAGAGGATTGTTTAAAAGCAACTAGAGGTGTAGATTATGTTTTGCACCAAGCCGCATTAGGCTCTGTGCCGAGATCTATCAAAGATCCAATTACTTCGAATGATGTAAATGTAGGAGGCTTTTTAAATATGTTGATTGCCTCAAGAGATCATCATGTTAAGAGGTTTGTGTATGCCGCAAGTTCTTCAACTTATGGAGATTCTGAGTCGATGCCGAAAGTCGAAGAGGTAATAGGGAAACCATTGTCTCCCTATGCAGTTACAAAATATATAAATGAATTATATGCTGATGTTTTCTCAAAAACCTATGGATTAGAAACCATTGGTTTACGTTACTTTAATGTGTTTGGGAGAAAGCAAGATCCTAACGGTGCGTATGCGGCTGTAATTCCAAAATTTTTAAGTCAGTTGATGGCTGGTGAATCTCCAATAATCAATGGAGATGGAAATTACTCAAGAGATTTTACCTATATTGACAATGTTATTCAAGCGAATTTGTTAAGTCTAATCACTGAAGATAAAGAAGCAATTAATACAGTGTATAATGTGGCATATGGAGATAGAAATACGTTAAATAATTTAATGAGTTATTTGAAGGAATTCTTATCCGTGTTGAACCCTGAAATTCAAAATGTAGCAGTAATCCGTGGGGAGAATAGGTTGGGAGATATACCACATTCTCATGCTAGTATTGAAAAAGCAAAGAAATTACTAAAGTATAACCCGCAATTTTCGCTTCAAGAAGGTTTGAAAGAAGCTGTAAAATGGTATTGGGGAAATTTATAAGAAAGAGTGTGAAGAAAATATTAAAAAACAACATGAAGAAAGAAAAAATTGCAATTATTGGTCTTGGTTATGTAGGTCTACCTTTGGCAAGATTGTTTGCAACAAAATACGCTGTTGTTGGTTTTGATATTAATAAAGAAAGAGTTTCAGAATTAATGTCAGGCACAGACACTACTTTAGAAGTTTCTGATGCGGAATTACAAGCTGTTTTAGTTGATAAGCCACCCAAAGGAAAAGGCTTATTTTGCTCAACTTCTATCGAAGATATTAAAGAATGTACCTATTATATTGTTACGGTTCCAACACCCGTTGATAAAAATAACAAGCCTGTTTTAACTCCTTTATTAAAAGCGAGTGAAACAGTTGCAAAGGTCTTAAGTAAAGGAAATATTGTAATTTATGAATCTACGGTATATCCGGGAGCAACAGAAGAAGAGTGCATTCCTATTTTAGAAAAAAATACGGGATTAAAATTTAATAAGGATTTTTTTGCAGGGTATTCTCCAGAAAGAATTAATCCAGGAGATAAAGAACATACGGTAGAAAAAATATTAAAAGTTACTTCTGGGTCAACACCAGAAATAGGAAAAAAGGTAAATGAATTGTATCAGTCTGTTATTATTGCAGGCACCCATTTGGCCCCAACAATTAAAGTAGCTGAGGCAGCAAAGGTGATTGAAAACTCTCAACGAGATATCAATATTGCTTTTGTAAATGAGCTTGCTAAGATTTTTAATTTGATGGGTATAAGTACTCATGATGTGCTAGAAGCTGCAGGCACCAAATGGAATTTTTTACCCTTTAAACCAGGTTTAGTTGGTGGTCATTGTATTGGTGTAGACCCATATTACTTGGCTCAAAAGGCACAAGAATATGGCTACAACCCAGAAATTATTTTGGCGGGTCGAAGAATGAATGATAGTATGGGAGGTTATGTTGCTTCGGAAGTTATCAAAATTATGATTCAAAAAGAGATCAAAATTAAAGACGCTAAAATTTTAATATTAGGAATCACATTTAAAGAAAATTGCCCTGATGTTCGTAATACCAAAGTAGTAGACGTAGTAGCTGCTTTCAAAGAGTATAATACGAATATTACAATTTATGACCCATGGGCGAATCAAGAAGAAGTTTTTCATGAGTATGGTTTGTTGTCAACAAAATCGCTGCCAAAAGATAAATTTGATGCGGTGGTACTTACTGTTGCTCACAATGAATTTATGGAACTAGATTTTAATTCTTTTAGAAAAAAAGCTTCCATTATTTATGATGTTAAAGGAGTATTAAACAAAGACATAGAAGGGAGACTATAAGGTATGAAGAAAATATTAATTACAGGAGGTGCAGGTTTTATTGGTTCACATGTTGTTCGCTTGTTTGTGAATAAATATCCAAATTATATGATTTATAATTTAGATGCTTTAACCTATGCTGGGAACTTAGAAAATTTAAAAGCAATAGAAAGGCAAGAGAATTATACGTTTATAAAAGGGGATATTACAGACGAATTATTTGTAGAATCCTTGTTTCAAGAACATCGATTTGATGGCGTAATACATTTGGCAGCAGAATCTCATGTAGATAGATCTATTGTAGATCCGTTGGCTTTTGCTAAGACTAATATTTTAGGAACTATGGTCTTATTAAATTCATTTAAAAAATTATGGAAAGACAATTGGGAGGGTAAGTTATTCTACCATGTAAGCACAGATGAAGTTTATGGCTCTTTAGGAGAAACAGGGTTGTTTACAGAAACAACATCTTATGATCCTAATTCTCCGTATTCAGCTTCAAAAGCGAGTTCAGACCATTTTGTGAGAGCTTATGGTGAAACATATGGAATGCGTTATGTCATCAGTAATTGTTCAAATAATTATGGGTCTTATCAGTTTCCTGAAAAATTAATACCGCTTTTTATTAATAACATTCTTAATCATAAGGCGTTGCCTGTTTATGGTGATGGAAATTACACAAGAGATTGGTTGTTCGTAGAAGACCACGCAATGGCTATTGATTTGATTTTTCACGAAGGGAAAAACCACGAAACTTACAATATTGGAGGTTTTAATGAATGGAAAAATATTGATTTAGTAACTTTGCTTTGCCAGCAAATGGATGAAAAATTAAATCGTAAGAAAGGAATATCTGCAGCTTTAATAACCTATGTAAAAGATAGACCAGGACACGATTTGCGTTACGCAATAGATGCAACAAAAATCAATAAAGAATTAGGGTGGAAGCCTTCAGTGACTTTTGAGGAAGGCCTTTCTGAAACCATTGATTGGTATTTGGAAAATAAAGAATGGATGAGCCGTATAACCAGTGGTGAATATGAAAAATATTACGAACAACAATATCAGTAGTAAGAAGAAACAAGTAGGATAAATAACTTGTAATTTTAAAACAATCGCATACTTATATGAAAGGAATTATATTAGCAGGAGGTTCAGGAACAAGATTATATCCTTTAACCAAAGCAACCTCTAAACAGCTCTTGCCGATCAGTGACAAACCGATGATTTATTATCCCTTGTCAGTATTGATGTTGGCTGGGATTCGGGAAGTATTAATTATATCGACACCAGACGATTTGCCAAATTTTAAAAAATTACTAGGCTCAGGAAAAGAGATTGGGATGTCTTTTTCATACAAAGTACAGCCCTCACCAGATGGTTTGGCGCAAGCATTTATTTTAGGAGAAGAATTTATTGGAAATGATGATGTTTGCTTGATATTAGGAGATAATATTTTCTATGGACATGGGTTTACAAAATTATTGGCCGCGTCTGTTAAAAATGTAGTGGAAGAAAAAGTAGCAACTGTTTTTGGATATTATGTTCAAGATCCAGATAGGTATGGAGTTGTTGAGTTTGATGCGCATCATAAAGCAGTTTCTATTGAAGAGAAGCCTCTTGCTCCAAAAAGTAATTACGCTGTAGTAGGTCTTTATTTTTATCCAAACTCTGTTGTTGAAATTGCGAAGAATGTAAAACCGAGTGAAAGAGGAGAGTTGGAAATTACGACGGTTAATCAAGCGTATTTAGAGCAGCAAAATTTGAAGGTAGAAGTAATGGGGAGAGGTTTTGCTTGGTTAGATACTGGAACCCATGAATCCTTATTAGAGGCCTCAAATTATATTCATGCGATAGAGAATCGTCAAGGACTAAAAGTAGCATGTATTGAGGAGATTGCTTTTGAAATGGGTTATATTTCAAAAGAAGACTTATTGGTGTTGGCACAGCCCTTAAAGAAAAACGGGTATGGGCAATATTTAATTCATAGAGTACACAATTTATAATGAAATTTACAAGAACAGAAATACCAGATGTAATCGTTTGTGAACCTCAAGTTTTTGGAGATGAACGCGGTTATTTTTCAGAAACATTTAGACAAGATGCATTAGAAACCTTTTTAGGTTTTAAAACTAATTTTTGTCAAGACAATGAATCAAAATCTTCTTACGGAGTTTTAAGAGGATTGCATTATCAATTAGCTCCCTATGCGCAAACGAAATTGGTAAGAGTTATAGAGGGTGTTGTATTAGATGTCGCAGTAGATATTCGTAAAGAGTCACCAACATTTGGTCAGCATGTAGCTGTAGAAATTTCAAGTGAAAACAAAAAACAGTTATTTGTGCCAAGGGGTTTTGCACACGGTTTTGTGGTCTTAAGCGAAACGGCAACATTTGCTTATAAAGTTGATAATTACTACAACCCTGAATCTGATCGTGGAATTGCTTTTGACGATAGCACCTTGGCTATAAACTGGAAATTGCCCGTTGATAAAATGCAGCTTTCAGAAAAAGACCTAAAACAAGTTTCTTTTTTAGAAGCAGCCTATTTTGAAAAGACCCTACATTTGTATGAATAATATTTTAATAACAGGAGCGAATGGTCAATTAGGATCAGAATTAAAATCGCTAACAAAAAACAGTGATAAAGAGCATTTTTTTTATACGGATGTTCAAGAATTAGATATTACGGATCATCTTGCAGTGCTTCAATTTATTGAAACCAATTCCATTCATCTCATTATCAATTGTGCGGCATACACCGCTGTAGATAAGGCAGAATCGGCATTTGAAATTAGTGCAGCATTAAATCATTTGGCCGTTGAAAATTTCGCAAAAATAGCAAAAGAAAAAGCCATTAAATTAATACACATTTCTACCGATTATGTTTTTGATGGAAATAATTATATACCTTACAACGAAACTGATACACCAAATCCACAAAGTGTTTATGGAGAAACAAAATTGGCAGGAGAGTTGGCAATGCAAGCAGTAAACCCTAAAGGTTCGATAATCATTCGTACTTCATGGGTCTATTCTAGTTTTGGCGTTAATTTTGTTAAGACAATGTTGCGACTGGCAAGTGAAAGAGATACCTTGGGTGTTATTTCAGATCAAATAGGCACTCCAACATATGCAGGAGATTTGGCCAAAACAATTCTAAAAATACGATCGCAACTAAATAACGAGGCAGTAGCGGTTTACCATTACTCAAATGAAGGAGTCTGTAGTTGGTATGATTTTTCAAAAGCAATATTTGAAATAAAAAACCTAAAAATAAAAGTAAATTCGATTACTTCAGCGGCGTATCCAACAGCAGCAAAACGACCTTTTTATAGTGTATTGAGTAAAAATGAGATTAAAACAAAATTTAATATTGAGATTCCTTATTGGAGAGATGCTTTGAAAAGGTGTTTGGAAAGGTTAGAATAAAAAGGCATTTATAGTATGAATATCGCAGTTATAGGTTCAGGTTATGTTGGTTTAGTATCAGGTACTTGTTTTTCAGAAATGGGGAATAAAGTGACCTGTGTTGATGTGAATTTAGAAAAAATAGAAAAACTTAATAAAGGAATCATACCTATTTTTGAGCCAGGGTTATCACAAATGGTTCTTGAAAATGTTAAAAGTAAGCACCTTTTTTTTACAACTAATTTGTCTGAAGCAATTAAAGGAGCCGAAATTGTTTTTATAGCTGTAGGAACTCCTATGGGCAATGACGGTGCTGCGGATTTGCAATATGTGTTAGCAGTAGCCAAGTCTATTGGACAAACCATGCAAAAAAGATTGATTGTGGTTGATAAATCTACTGTCCCAATTGGAACAGCAGACAAAGTGAAAGCAACCATTCAATTAGAATTGGATAAAAGAAATGTTTCTATTGAGTTTGATGTAGTATCGAACCCAGAGTTTTTAAAAGAAGGAGTAGCAATAGCTGATTTTATGAAACCAGATAGAGTTGTCATTGGTGCGGATTCTCAATATGCGTTTGACTTAATGAAGCAACTGTATTCTCCATTTTTCAGAACTCATGACCGTTTTATTACGATGGATATTCGTTCTGCTGAAATGACAAAATATGCAGCGAATGCGATGTTGGCTACAAAAATTTCATTCATGAATGAAATTGCTAATATTTGTGAAAGCGTTGGTGCCGATGTAAATCAAGTACGAATTGGTATTGGCTCAGATGTGAGGATAGGATATCGTTTTATATACCCAGGAGCTGGCTATGGTGGTTCCTGTTTTCCAAAAGATGTAAAAGCACTCACTAAAATTGCTAAAGAAAATGGCTACACTGCACAATTAATAACTGCTGTAGAACAAGTAAATGATACCCAAAAACTAGTAATTGCTCAGAAAGTTATAAAACGATTTGGAGAAGATTTATCTGGATTTACTTTTGCTTTGTGGGGGCTGGCATTTAAACCCGGCACAGATGACATGCGTGAGGCTCCAGCAATATATGTGGTAAAAGAATTAGTGAAAAGAGGTGCGAAAATAAAAGCATACGATCCAAAAGCCATAGAAGAAGCGAAGCATTGTTATTTCAAAGGAGTAGCCAATATTTCTTATGGTACCTCTAAATACGAGGTACTTCAAAATTCAGATGCATTGATACTTTTAACAGAATGGAAAGAATTTCGCTCACCAGACTTTGAAGAAATTAATAATTTATTAAAAGCGCCTATAATTTTTGATGGGCGTAATCAATACAATGCATTTAATCTCGAGAAAGAGGGGTTTGAATATTACCAAATAGGGAAAGAATAAATGCGATACTAGTCACAATAATCCACTTATTTATTGATAACAAAGAAGAGGAGTAAAAATAGAGGTCTTTTTAAACAGACAATTTTGAGGTTTTTTTAAAATATAACAGCAATATTAGATACGTTCACTTCTCTGGATGTGCATCTTTGCGAAGAGCCGATTTTTTTATTTGATAGCGCTATTGATAAAGGGAACTGGTGATAAAATAGCTTCTATACCAGAGATGAAAAAGAGGTGTCATTGATATTCTAGAGAACAATAAATAATCTCTGCCTAGTATTACTAATCTTTGTTGTTGTATATGAATCTTACTTGTAATATCTTTGAGTAAAATATACATTATTTATGATTTTAATTGCAGACGGAGGTTCTACAAAAGCAGATTGGATTGCTATCGATTCGAATAAAGAAGAAGCATTTAGAGTAAGAACTCTCGGATTAAATCCCGCGATTGTTCCTGAAGAAGAGTTATCTAATAGGATTGTGAATATGTTTCAATTGATGAATATCAAAGAAGATGTTCAGGAAATTCATTTTTATGGAGCAGGTTGCGGAACTCCAAAACCAATACAAATTTTAAAAACAATTTTAGAATCTATTTTTATAAATGCCAAAATCTTTATTGCAGAAGATATGTTGGCAGCTGTTTACGCAGCATCAGGTAAAGAGCCTGCTTTGGTTTGTATTCTAGGAACAGGTTCTAATAGTTGTTATTTTAATGGCGCTGAAATGGAAATGTTAACTGCTTCATTGGGGTATATTTTAATGGATGAAGCTAGTGGGAATTATTTTGGTAAAAAGTTGATTATCGATTATTTTTATAATAAAATGCCTCTTAAAATAGCAAAGAGCTTTGAAGAAGAGTTTGATTTAGATGCAGATCATATAAAGAAAAACTTATATAGAGAAACCAATCCTAATATGTATTTAGCTTCATTTGCTAAATTTATGTTCGAGTTTAAAGAAGATAAGTACATCAAAAGAATTATTAAAAAAGGATTTCAAGAGTTTTTTAAATATCGAATATTACCCTATAATAAAACGGCAGAAACTCCAATTTACTTTATTGGTTCCATCGCTCATTATTTTAGAGATATTTTAGAGAAAATTGCTAAAAAGAACAATTTAGTAATTACGGATGTAATACAAAGGCCAATTGATAATTTATTAGAATATCATAAAAATAATATTAACTAATCGTTTTTAAAAGTCTTTCTAAACGCATTCCTCTTGAGCCCTTAATCAGAATTGATTGGTGTTTAAGAGGATTGTTTTTTAGATACTTCTCCAAATCTTCAAATGTTTTAAAATGATTTATTATTCCTGTTTGATGAAAGTTTTCACCCACAAAATAAGCATGGTCAACGTTTAGTTTTTCTACGAAATCAACAATGCTTTGGTGCTCTTTTAAACCGTCTGTTCCAAGTTCAAACATGTCTCCTAGAATAACAGTCTTACAAGGTTCATTTAGCGTTTCAAAGTTCTCTAGGGCTGCTTGCATGCTTGATGGATTTGCATTGTAAGCATCTAAAATAATTTTATTTAAAGGGGTTTTTATAATTTGAGAACGGTTGTTGTCTGGAATGTAGTTTTCAAGAGCATCTTTGATGTCAGCCTTCGCAATCTTAAAATAATTTCCAATAGTACAAGCAATAGCAATGTTTGTATAATTGTATTTCCCAATAAGATTACTTTGAATACTTTTTGTATTAAAAGATAATTTGACATAGGGGTTTGCTGCTAAAAAGTGTATCTCTTTATCAAAATAAATCGCGTTTATATTCTTCGTTTTTTCAATTTGTATAGCATCTTCAGGATTGATAAAAACTTTTTTATTGTTTTTTTCTATGAAAGTGTATAATTCACTTTTTCCTTTTATGACACCTTCAATATCTCCGAAACCTTCCAAATGTGCTTTTCCAAAATTAGTAATATAGCCAAAATCAGGTTCGCAAATTCCACATAAAAATGCAATTTCTTTTTGATGATTTGCACCCATTTCTACAATTCCTATCTCTGTTTTAGGAGTCATAGAAAGTAATGTGAGTGGAACACCAATATGATTATTTAAATTCCCTTTTGTAGCAGTAGTATTATATTTTTTTGACAAAACAACGTTTATCAACTCTTTCGTTGTTGTTTTTCCATTGCTACCCGTCAATCCAATAATTGGAATTTTTAGAACATTCCTATGGTAATTTGCTAATTTTTGTAATGTGTTTAAAACATCATTTACGAGAATAGTATTGGGGTGTATGTTGTATTTTTCTTCGTCAACGATTGCATATTTAGCACCTAGTTTAAGTGCTTTTTCAGCAAACTCATTTCCATTGAAATTATCGCCTCTGATGGCAAAAAACAGGGTGTCTTTTCTAATGTTTCTTGTGTCTGTATCTACAAGAAAATGTTTTGAATATAATTCGTAAATTTTTTTAATTTTCATTCTTTAAAAAAATAAAAAAAACTTCACTGTTAGTGATACAGTGAAGCTATAATCTTTTAATAAAAGAGTTTGTTATCTAACTGAATTTTTAGGCTTTTTTTCAGAACTCATGGGGCCTAATTTATTGGTGACACATCGAAAACCAATATAACTTGTAGCCATATATTCTGGTAAATATCTTCTTTGTGCAGGATCTAGCCAGTATTCTCTATCAGACCAAGATCCTCCTTTGTAGACTCTTGTTCTGTTGCTTATTAATGTTGTTCTTTTCTTTCCGTCAGTTACTAAAACCTCTCTTCCTGTTTCAGGATCTTTTTCAATAGTTGGTTTTTTCGGAGAATTGTACATACTCGGTCTCGAACTATATTGTTCTTCATCATCATCAAAGAATCTAGATGATTTTGCATCTCCATCACCCATGTCAGTATTGTCAGATGCGGTAAAATTTCTTCTTAATGTGATATCACTTTCTGTAATGGCTGTATTCTTAATGCTTCCAGGTAGTTGTCTTGCGATGACTCTGCCGTTAGGCAAAGTGTCGTATGCTATTTCAGCGGCATTAGAACCAATAAGAACAACTTTTCCATCTTTACCTATCATTTTTTTAGTAAAAACATTTCCTCTAAAATAATTGAAATCATTTGCTTCATTGTCTATGATTGGTCTGTAAACATCAGCAACCCATTCAGAAACGTTACCTGACATATTGTACAAACCAAATCCGTTTGGTGCATAAGATTTTACTTTAATAGGGATATCAGCACCATCGGAACTCCAACCAGATATACCACTATAGTTACCTTCTCCTTGTTTAAAGTTTGCTAACTGATCTCCTCGGCGTCTTTTTTCAGTATTTCTAGAATACTTTTCATTCCAAGCATATTTTTTTCTCCCCCTAATGTTGTTGTATTCTCTATTTTCAATATTTGCTTTCGCAGCAAATTCCCACTCTGCCTCCGTAGGTAATCTAAAACGCTGACTTAAAACACCATCAGCTGCAGTAATTTTTCTTCCTTCTCTGAAACCTTTTTCATTTCCTTTACCCCCTCTTGTTCTAATTCCTCTTTTATAAACTGTTGTGTCACGATCAAAAAGTTGGTCAGAATCGTCTAAAAACACTTCTGTGTCAAACGTATTTCTAATAGAATCATTTTCATAAATATTTTCGAGATGACCTTTGTCTATTAGTTTTTTTAGGTTGACTGCATCTGTTCTCCATTTACAAAATTGGTTTGCTTGTAACCAACTAACACCAACAACAGGATAATCTGAATAAGCTGGATGTCTAAAATAGTTTTTAGACAAAATGTCTGTATTACCTAAACTTTTTCTCCAAACTAAAGTGTCAGGCAAAACGGAATTATAGATGTATTTATATTTTTGTTCTGATGGAGGGAAAATCTCTTTAATATTTTGTACATACAAAAAATATTCAGAGTTGGTAACTTCTGTTTCATCCATATAAAAAGAACGAACATGTAGTTTTTTAGGAGTAGTGTTCCAATCTGCCATAACATCATCTTGCACTTGCCCCATGGTGAAAGAACCACCTTCAATTGCAACCATTCCTAGAGGAGTCTCTTGTCCTTTGAATTCACCTCTTATATAATTACCATATTTTGGATTGTTAAAAGGTAATCCTGTAAGTGTCGAGCTTCCTGAAGTCGATTTGCTACAGCTAGCTAAAACTAACATTGATAGAACAGCTATAGATGTTTTAAATACGTTTCTCATTTCCTAATTAAAAATTGGTTAGGTTTTTGTTATAATGACGCAATTTACAATAATTCTACTTTCAAACAAGTAATTTGCTCATTTTAACACTAGGTTTTTTTACACACATTTCATTAAACGCATTCTTTTTAAGTTTAGTATAATTTATCTTTATAACTATTAAAATATCTCTAAATAATTTGCGTTATTTGAATACGATTATGAAAAGACTCATTTTTACCTTTTTTTTTACCTTTTTTGTTCAGTTAATTTTAGCGCAAGTAAATACTTCAGTTTTATCTTCTGGAACTTGGTTTAAGTTTTCTGTAGATGCTACTGGTATTTTTAAAATAGATAAAAATTTATTGGAACAAATAGGGGTTTCTACAAATGGACTAAACCCTAAAAAGATTCATATCTACGGAAATGGAGGCAATTTGCTTCCTGTGCTAAATTCTGATTTTAGATATGATGATTTACAAGAGAATTCGATATTCATACAAGGAGAAAATGATGGTTCTTTTGATGCTTCAGATTTTATTCTTTTTTATGCAAAAGGGCCGCATGATTGGGTTGTAGATACAGCTACTAGTAAAGCAAACCACAGACAAAATATTTTTTCTGATGAAGCCTTCTATTTTATTACGGTAAATAATGAGGATGGAAAAAGAGTTCAAGAGAAAACTCCTGTAACTATAAATTCCAACAGAGAAATAGCAATCTTTGACGATTTTATATTTCAAGAAAAAGAAGAACTAAATATATTAGCTGCTGGCACTCAGTGGTTTTATAAGAATGATTTTAATGTAGAAAATACCCAAAGTTTTAAAATCCCTTTTTCCAATGCGCTCGTTAATTCCCCAATTTCTGTGAGAGTCAGAGGGGTTTCTACATCCAGTTCTTCTTCAACAATGGCTGTTAAAATAAATGGACAGGATATTTATACTATGAATTATATTGGTGTAAACGGATTAACAAAAGCAAGAACACAAGAACAAACGGCAACTATTCTGAATTCAGCAAATGAAATTGAGGTTGCTATAACCTATGATAATAATGGAAACCCTTCTGCTAAAGCGTACTTGGATTTTATTGAAATAGTAGGTAAAAAACAATTAAAAGCTACCGGAAGTCAGTTTTCTTTTAGAAGTTTTGAGCAAGTAAATACTACTGGAGTTGTTCAATATAAAGTTCAAAACACCAATCATATTTTTCAAATTTGGGATGTTTCTAATCATTTATCTCCTCAAAATATTAGCAATGAAAACACGGGTAATAACTTTGTTTTTAAGGACGAATCGGGGAAGTTAAAAGAGTATGTCGTTTTAAATCAAAACAATTTTTATATACCAAAACCACTTCAAAACAGTCGCGTTTTAAATCAAAATTTACATGCTTTGAAAGATATTAATTATTTGGTAATTACCAATTCAACGTTGTCTTCTCAAGCACAAAGATTGGCAACTTACCATCAAGAAAATTCAAATTTGACAACTAAAGTTGTGATTTTAGATCAAATTTATAATGAGTTTTCTTCAGGTTCTAAAGACATTACAGGTATTCGAGATTTCATACATCATCTCTATGATCCAACTGCAGTAGAAGAAAAAAAATTGAAATATGTTTGTTTTTTTGGTGATGCTTCTTACGATTATAAGGAGCGAATTTCTGGTGATAATATTGTGCCAGTAAAATTATCAGAAATCAGTTTTAATTTAGCGAACTCTTGGGTTACAGATGACTTCTTTGTAATGTTAGAACCTAATGAAGGCACCATGTCTTCTAGTCATACTATAGATGTCGCTTCGAGTAGAATTCCTGTGTCTACGATTGCTCAAGCGAGTGATGTCGTTCATAAAATCTTATCCTATTACGGTAAAAATGCCATTGGAGATTGGCGAAATACAATTACACTTTTAGCAGATGATATAGATAAACTTAGTTCAGATAGAATGCTACAACCTGATGTAGAAAAGATTGCTGATGATATTAGAGATAATAAGCCCATTTTTAACATTAATAAAATTTATTTAGATGCTTTTGTACAAGAAAACTCTTCTGGTGGTGAGCGCTATCCTGAAGTAAAAAGAGCCATTACAAACGCAATAGAAGCAGGAACATTAGTCTTTGATTATTTTGGACATGGAGGGGAAGATGGTTTTGCATCAGAAAGGATTTTTGACAAACCACAAATACAAGATTTAAACAATCCAAATACATTACCACTTTTAATAACTGTTACTTGCGATTTTTCTAGATTTGACAATCCAAGTAGAATTACCGCAGGAGAGTTGACGCTCTGGAATCCTATTGGTGGGGCTGCAAGTATGATTACCACTACCAGAGAGGTTTATATTAGTACCGGAAATATTTTTAATCAGCAGTTAATTAAAGTACTGTTAGAGTTTAATGATGAAGATTTAACCATTGCCGAATCATTAGTAAAAGTAAAAAATAATTTTTCAAGTACTCAAAAATTTTTTATTTTTTATTTTGGTGATCCAGCAATGAAATTAGCAGTTCCAAAACCAAACATTCGAATTACAAAAATGAATGGTAAAGATGTCTCACAACCCTTAGATACTTTAAAAGCTTTGTCTAAAATTCGTTTTGAAGGCGTTGTTTTAAATGATTCCAATACGATATTAAATAATTTTAATGGCACACTTTCTACCACAGTTTTTGATAAACCGATAAACAAAATAACTTTAGATAACGATGGTTTTGGAATTAAAAATGAATTTGACTCGCAGGAAAGTAAAATATTTAGAGGGAGGTCTACTGTAGAAAATGGCATTTTTAAATTCGATTTTATCGTTCCAAAAGATATAAAAATAGCGTACGAAAAAGCAAAATTAAGTTTTTACGCAGAAAATGGTGAAATAGATAAAGCAGGTTATAATCTTGATGTAATAGTTGGTGGAGTTGATCAAAATGCTCCTGATGATACTGTAGGTCCAGAAATAACGCTCTACTTAAATGATGAATCTTTTATTGAAGGAGGCACTACAAATGCTTCCCCAAATTTGATTGCAGTCTTGTCAGATGCTAGCGGAATTAATACTTCAATAACTGCTGTAGATCACGATATTATTGCTGTTTTAGATGAAGACACAACGAATCCAATCATTTTAAATGATTTTTATCAAACCGAATTAAATGATTTTACAAACGGGAAAGTAGTCTACAGATTAAGAGATTTAGAGGTTGGTACTCATACTTTAAGAATAAAAGCATGGGATGCATACAATAACTCCTCAGAAGCTACGTTAAATTTCGTGGTTGTTAGTGACGCACTTTTAAATTTAGAAAACGTTTTAAATTATCCAAATCCTTTTATTAACTATACTGAATTTTGGTTTAATCATAACAAGCCTAATGAAAACTTAGAAGTACAAGTTCAAATTTTTACTGTTTCAGGGAAATTAGTAAAAACAATTAGCCAAAATATGATTACCACAGGGAACCTAGCAAGAAGCCTTACTTGGAATGGGTTAGATGATTTTGGAAATAGGATAGGGAAAGGGGTTTATATATACAAGTTAAGCGTGAAATCAGCGAGAAGTAATTTAATTTCAGAGAAGTATGAAAAATTAGTGATTCTTCAATAAAAGTTAGATATTTGTCAAATAAAATTAAAGTATAATCAGAATACAATATAATGAAAAAATTAGGAATCTATTTTTTATTTTGTTTGCTTGTCAGTGTTAAAATACAAGCGCAACTAAACTCAATTACAACAGCTACCCCATTTTTATTGATTACACCAGATGCAAGAGCAGGAGGTATGGGAGATATTGGAGTGGCAACATCTGCAGATGCTTTTTCTCTTTTTCACAATCCTGCAAAAATTGCATTTAGTAACCGACAGGTAAAGGTAGGGATAACCTATTCACCTTGGTTACGTAATTTAACAGATGATATTTTTGTTGGAAGTGGTTCTTACATTAGTAGATTTAGTGAAAACGCAGCTTGGGGAGCAGATTTTAAGTATTTTTCCTTAGGTCAAATAGATTTAACAACAGATGATGGGTCTCCAAACGGAATCATTAATCCGAATGAGCTGGTGTTTACAGGTTCTTATGCTTTAAAATTAAGTGAAACTTTTTCTGGGGGAATTTCTTTAAAATATATAAGATCTAACCTCGCATTTAATGGTGTCCCTGGAAATCAAATTCAGCCTATAAATTCTTTTGCGGTAGATATTTCTGGGTATTATCAATCTTTAGAAGAAAATTATGGAAACTTTAACGGACGATATAGAATCGGTTTTAACCTTGCAAATATTGGACCAAAAGTAAACTATACCTCAGATTCAAACAATGAAGACTTTATACCAACCAATTTGAAATTAGGAGGTGGTTTCGATTTTATATTAGATGATTATAATACGGTTTCTGCAAATTTTGAATTTACCAAATTATTAGTACCCACTCCACCAACGAGAGATCCTGCAAATGATGATATTATTCTAGAAGGGAAAGATGATAATATTGGATGGGTAAGTGGTATTTTTCAATCTTTTGGAGATGCTCCAGGAGGATTTAGCGAAGAAATAAAAGAATTTACTTATGCCCTAGGTGCAGAGTATCTATACAATAATGCATTTGCAATAAGGGGAGGATATTTTCATGAGAGTGAAGATAAAGGAAATAGAAAGTATTACACTTTAGGCGGTGGTTTTAAAACCAATGCTTTAAATATTGATTTGTCTTATTTAATTAATGCGTCCGATGTTAATAATCCGTTAGAGAATTCTTTGCGTTTTTCTTTGTCATTTGATTTAGGAGAAGTTTTTGACGATTATTAGTAACACTTTTATCTTAGTCTACTCCGTTGTATTTTCGGTCATATTTGAATTTAGTAGTATACTAATTTCATTATTTTAGTAAGATTTTAATAATTTATAACAATATTTAAAAGCAGTCTCAACAAGGCTGCTTTTTTTGATGGGAAAGATTAAATGAAAGCGAATGAAGTGAGGGCATCATTTTTTCTCGTAAATTTCACAAAACTTATAGGTGAATAAACGTACCAATTATGTCCTTTAATGGCGCACTAAAAATTTAAGGAAACTATATATGAAACTAGATATTTCTTCTCGAAAAGACATCAAACTGATTATTACAAAGTTTTATGAATTGTTGTTAGTTGATGAAAATATGATTCCTTTTTTCGAGGATATTGTTGTTCAAAATCAGTTAGAGGAACATATAGAAATCATTACGGATTTTTGGAGCGATCTTCTTTTTGACACCAATTCTTATGCGAATAATGTGATGAAAAAACATGTAGATAAAAATGTTTTTGTAGCCTTTAAAAAAGGACATTTTACTATTTGGATATCGTATTTATTTGAAACTATTGATGCTTATTTTGAAGGAGAAAATGCCGTTAACATGAAAAACAGAGCAAGTTCTATTGCTACTGTCATGGAACTAAAAATGGGTGTTTATGAAAAATAAAATAATAAAATAAAATGATGAATTTGTTTCGTTGGATATCATTATTTTATTTTATTTGTCTGTGTAAATATTATTCCTTTATAGTATCTTTAAGTAATCAAATAAAAAAACATGATTTCATCAAAAATAACAGGGACTGGATCTTTTATACCTTCTATAAAAAAAGAAAATGCAGCTTTTTTAAATGAACATTTTTTAAATGAAGACGGAACCTCTTTTAGTTCTGGAAATGATGTAATTATTGAAAAATTTAAAGCGATTACAGGTATTGAAGAAAGACGGTATGCAAAACCTACAATAAATACTTCCGATTTGGCCTTCTTTGCAAGTCAAAAAGCAATTGAAGATGCAGGTATAAATCCAGAAGAAATTGATTATATAATTCTTGCTCATAATTTTGGCGACGTAAATCAAGGCGCAATTCAAAGTGATATTTTACCAAGTTTAGCTACAAGAGTCAAGTACCGATTAAGTATTGAAAACCCCAATTGTGTAGCTTATGATATTCTTTTTGGTTGTCCGGGTTGGGTAGAAGGCGTTATACAAGCACAGGCATTTATAAAAGCAGGAATTGCTAAAAAATGTTTAGTAATTGGCGCAGAAACCTTGTCTAGAGTAGTTGATAAAAACGACAGGGATTCTATGATTTTTAGTGATGGAGCAGGCGCCTGTATCGTTGAAGCAACTGATGATTTAGAATCGGGAGTTTTAAGCCATGCAACTCAAACGTTCGCAAAAGAAGAAGCGTATTTTTTATTTAACGGAAAATCATATGACAAAACAGCAAACAAAGATGTACGTTATATTAAAATGTTAGGTAGAAAAATCTATGAATTTGCATTGGTAAATGTTCCTTTGGCGATGAAATCTGCGCTTGATAAAAGTGGCGTTTCAATTGATGAAGTGAAGAAAATTTTTATTCACCAAGCGAATGAAAAAATGGATGAAGCAATAATCAAACGCTTCTTTAGATTGTTTAAAAAACCTGTACCAGAAGGAATTATGCCGATGAGTATTCATAAATTAGGGAATAGTTCTGTGGCAACCGTACCGACCTTATTAGATTTGGTTTTAAAAGGAGAAATGGAAAATCAAGAAGTAAAAAAAGGAGATATTGTTATTTTCACTTCTGTTGGAGCAGGGATGAACTTAAACGCCATTGTTTATCGATTCTAGGTTTAAAGTTGAAATTAGAATTTTATTCTGTTACAATTATTTTGCTTTATTTATACCCTAAAACACTTTTATTCATTGGGTAATTATGTATTTTAAAACTGTAAAAAAGTACAAATAATTTCCGATTCATTTTTTAAATTTAGTTTCGCAAATTATCAATAATCCAAACGAATTTTAATTCGTAAGAAAAAATATCAAATTCACTGTTTAAATTTAATCTGAAATAGTATTTTTGCGCATGCAACAACACAACGTACTTATTTTAGACTTTGGATCGCAATACACACAGCTAATTGCAAGAAGAGTTAGAGAGTTAAACATTTACTGTGAAATTCATCCTTATAACCATCTTCCTGAAAATCAATCAGAATTCAAAGCGGTTATCTTATCCGGAAGCCCAAATTCAGTAAGAGGAGAAAATGTGCTACATCCAGATTTATCAGAAATCAGAGGTAAAAAACCCGTCTTGGCGGTTTGTTATGGAGCGCAATATTTAGCTCATTTTTCTGGAGGAAAAGTAGCACCTTCTAATACAAGAGAATATGGTAGAGCAAATTTATCATATGTAAAAAGCGATGAAATTTTCTTTGAGAACATTTCAGAAGGAAGTCAAGTTTGGATGAGTCATTCAGATACGATAAAAGAATTACCAACGAACGGAGAATTATTAGCAAGCACAAAAGATGTTAAAAATGCTGCCTATAAAATTGAAGGAGAAGCAACTTTTGCGATTCAATTTCACCCAGAAGTATATCATTCTAAAGATGGAAAACAATTGTTAGAAAACTTTTTAGTAAAAATTGCAGGTGTTGCACAAACTTGGACACCAGATTCTTTCGTAGAAAGTACCGTAGCAGCAATCAAAGAAAAAGTTGGAAGCGATAGAGTAGTTTTAGGACTTTCTGGAGGGGTAGACTCTACTGTTGCAGCAGTTTTATTAAACAAAGCAATTGGCAAAAACTTATACTGTATTTTTGTAAATAACGGACTTTTACGTAAAGATGAGTTCGAAAGTGTATTGACACAATACGAAGGTATGGGTTTAAACGTTAAGGGTGTAGATGCTTCGGCACGTTTTTTGAAAGCTTTATCGGGAGTTTCAGATCCTGAGAAGAAAAGAAAAGCAATTGGAAATTCTTTCATAGAAGTTTTTGATGATGAAGCAAATCAAATTACCGATGTAACCTGGTTAGCTCAAGGAACTATTTATCCAGATGTTATTGAGTCTGTTTCTGTGAATGGAGGTCCTTCCGCAACGATTAAAAGTCACCATAATGTAGGAGGATTACCAGATTTTATGAAATTAAAAATTGTAGAACCTTTGCGAATGATTTTTAAAGATGAAGTAAGAAGAGTAGGAGCTTCTATGGGGATTGATCCTGAGTTATTAGGTCGTCATCCATTTCCTGGTCCTGGTTTAGGAATTCGTATTTTAGGAGATGTTACCGCAGATAAAATTCGTATTTTACAAGAAGTTGATGCTGTTTTTATAAATGGTTTAAAAGAGGAGGGATTGTATGATAAGGTTTGGCAAGCAGGTGCAATGTTACTTCCAGTAAACTCTGTAGGAGTTATGGGAGACGAAAGAACCTACGAAAAAGTGGTCGCCCTAAGAGCTGTAGAAAGTACTGACGGAATGACGGCAGATTGGGTAAATTTACCTTATGAGTTTTTGCAGAAAACATCTAATAAAATTATAAACCAAGTAAAAGGTGTAAACAGGGTTGTGTATGATATTAGTTCAAAACCACCCGCAACAATAGAATGGGAATAATGTATATG